>DASQHH010000659.1:0-6457 GCA_035632195.1 Vicinamibacterales bacterium | reverse complement strand
GGCCGGCACTGGCACTCTCTTCACGTCCTTCAGCACGGCAGCGACCAGCTCGTCGATCCTCTGCTTTTCCTGAATCTCGACGCTGAAGTCGGGGACTTCATTCATGCCGCGGAGCACGGGCGCCGGCGGCTGTTCGAGTTTCCGGCTGATTCGATTGAGGTCAACCGGCAGGTTGTAGCCCTGTGCAGTGGACGACCCTTCGGCGGGAGGGGACGGAACGGGGGGCTGCGCCACAGCAGGCGACACCGCGAAAATCGCCGTAATCACCAGCAGACTCAACCGCATAACGATTTGGACGGTCCGCACCACCTTCCAGCCTTTGTGAATGATCGTGCATGACTCACGCCACTGAACGCTGTGCGGATCCGGTCGGTTGACACCGGGTTGACGAGGGTTGAAACTTGCCCCATGCATCAAGTGCCGCGCGAGGATCAACTCGAGCTCGCCGACGCGATCGCGGAAGGCGCGCGCCGGCGTCCGCAGCAGGCGTTCGGGGAATATTTTTCCGACGACGGCGGATCGTGCGCGCTGGGTGCGGCATACGAAGGCGCGTACGCGCTGCCGCGCGATCCCGAGGACGCGCATGCCATCCGTCCGCGGCTCGATCGGTTGTTCGACTGTCTGGAGAACGTGCGGCGTCGGTGCCCCGTCGGCTGCAACAAGCGTCTGCCGCTCAACGCGATCATCCTGCATCTCAACGACGATCATCACTGGACGCGCGAGCAGATCGTCGAGTGGCTGAAGCAGTAGGCGGGTAGGGCGGTTGGGGCAGGTAAGGCGGGTGGATGCCCATGCCTGAACTCCCCGACGTCGTCGTGTACGTCGAGGCGCTGAAACGGCACATCGTCGGCCAGACGCTCACAGCGGTCAAAATCTCCAGTCCTTTCGTTCTTCGCTCCGTCGATCCGCCGATCGACGCCATCGTCCATACGGCGATGACGGACGTCCGCCGCATCGGCAAACGCATCGTGCTCGTGTTTCCGTCCGATCTCCATCTCGTCCTGCACCTGATGATCGCGGGCCGCCTGCGCTGGCGCGCGCAGGGTCAGAAGCTGGGGATCGGAGCGAAGATGATCCTGGCGACGCTCGTGTTTCCGAACGGGCTGCTGTTGTTCACGGAAGCCAGCTCGAAGAAGCGCGCCTCGATGCAGGTCGTGAGGGGCGAAGAAGCGCTGCGCGCGCTCGATCCCGGGGGACTGGAGCCGCTCGACGCGACGGCGGACGAGTTCGGCGGGGCGCTGACACGCGAGAATCACACGTTGAAGCGCGCGCTCACCGATCCGCACCTGTTCAGCGGCATCGGGAATGCTTATTCGGACGAGATTCTGCACGCGGCGAGAATCTCGCCGCTGAAGCAGACGCGGACGCTCAGCGACGACGAGATCCTGCGCGTTTACGACGCGACCCGCGCGACGCTGCGCGTGTGGATCGACGCGCTGCGGCGCGAGGTCGACGGCGGATTTCCCGAGAAGGTGACGGCGTTCCGCGACGCGATGGCTGTCCACGGCCGCTTCAAGCAGCCGTGCCCCGTGTGCGGATCGCCGGTGCAGCGGATTGTCTATGCAGAGAACGAGTGCAACTACTGCGCGACGTGCCAGACCGGCGGCCGCCTGCTCGCCGACCGCTCGCTGTCACGATTGCTGAAAGACGACTGGCCCTGGTCGATCGACGACCTCTAGCGCCCGCGCCGGGATCTGCGCGGGGAGAGCAGGCAGCCGCCGACGCGGGACTTGCGCTAATAAATCATCAAATGTAGATTTATAGATATGAAGGGCGCGTCAGCGCTGTACCGGCTGCTGGGGGACGAGGCGCGGCTGCGCCTTCTCCGCGTCCTGTCGGGCGAGCGGCTGAACGTCACCGAGCTGACCGGCGTCCTGGGCCTGGCGCAGTCGGGCGTGTCGCGCCACCTGGGCCTGCTGAAGGAGGCGGGGCTGGTCGCGGAAGACCGGGAAGGCGGCTACAGCTATTACCGCCTCGCGCCCGCTCTCAAGGGCGACGGCGGCCCGCTGGCAGCCTCGCTGCGGGCGCAGTTCGATGACGCGTCCGGCGACCCGGCGGTGCGGGCGGACGAGGCCCGCCTGCAGGAAGTCCTGCGGCTGCGCAAGGAGAACTTCGATCGCCATGCCGCGCCGGACACGCGCGACGCGCGGCAGCTCGTGCCCGGACGCAGCTGGGCGGCGTGGTCCCGCGCTCTGGGGCTCCTGATGCCGCCGCTGACGGTCGCGGACCTGGGCTGCGGCGAAGGGTATCTCACCATCGAAGCGGCGCGCTGGGCCGCGCGCGTCATCGCCGTGGACCGATCGGAGCAGGTGCTCGACCGGGCGCGCGCGCTCGCCGAGCGGCGTCGCGTCTCGAACGTCACCTGGAAGAAGGGCGAGCTGGAGAAGCTGCCGATTAGGACAGGAACGGTGGACGTCGCCATGCTGTCGCAGGCATTGCATCACGCGCAGCATTCCGGCGACGCCGTCGCGGAGGCGGTCCGGGTGACGAAACCCGGCGGCCGCGTCCTCGTGCTCGATCTGCGGCGCCACGCCGAGGAGTGGGTGAAGCGCAAGCTCGGCGATCGCCGTCTCGGGTTCGACGATTTGGAACTGAAGAAGATGCTGACGGCGGCCGGGCTGACGCACGTGAAGGTCGGCGTCGGCGCCAGAAAGACCGGCGATCCCTTCACGGTATTGATTGCATGCGGAACCAAGGCCGATGACTGACGTTCGCGCGACTCTCGACGCGCTGCTCGCAAAGCGCCTCCTCGTGCTCGACGGCGCGATGGGCACGATGATCCAGCGCCATCACCTGACTGATGCCGACTTCCGCGGCGATCGCTTCCGCTCGCACCCGAATGAGCTCAAGGGCGACAACGACCTGCTCGTCCTGACGCGTCCGGAGGTCATCACCGGCATTCACCGTCAGTATCTCGAGGCGGGCGCCGACATCATCGAGACGAACACGTTCAACAGCACCGCCGTCTCGCAGTCCGACTACTCGCTCCAGTCGCTCGCGTACGAACTGAACGTCGCCGGCGCGAAGCTGGCGCGCGCCGCGGTCGACGAGTGGAACCACAACAGGCCAGCCAAGCGGCGGTTCGCGGCCGGCTCGATCGGGCCGATGAACAAGACGCTGTCGATCTCGCCGGAGGTCGGCAATCCGGCGTTCCGCAGCACGACGTTCGACGATGTCTGCGCGGCGTTCCGCGACCAGGTGCGCGGGCTCGTCGACGGCGGCGTCGACCTGCTGCTCCTCGAGACGATTTTCGACACGCTCAACGCCAAGGCCGGCATCGTCGCGATTCAGGAGGTCTTCGACGACCTTCGCCGCGAGAATCGCCCGCTGCCGCCGCTGATGATTTCCGTCACGATCACCGACAAGAGCGGCCGGACGCTGTCCGGGCAGACGATCGATGCGTTCTGGACTTCCGTCGCCCACGCGCGCCCGTTCAGCGTCGGCATCAACTGCGCGCTCGGCGCGCGCGACATGCGGCCGTACCTGGCCGAGCTCGCGCGGATCGCCGACTGCTACATCACCTGCTATCCGAATGCCGGTCTGCCGAACGCGTTCGGCGAGTACGACGAGCGCCCGCCCGACACGGCGGCGGCGCTGCGCGAATTCGCCGAAAGCGGCTTCGTCAACATCGTTGGCGGCTGCTGCGGGACGACGCCGGAACACATCGCCGCGATCGTCAAGGCAGTCGATGGGCTTCCGCCGCGGGTTCCAGCTGCCAGGACCCAGGTTTCAGGTTCCAGGTTCACCGAGCTCGCGGGTCTCGAGACGCTGACCATCCGGCCGGACAGCAACTTCCAGATGATCGGTGAGCGGACCAACGTCACCGGCTCCACGCGGTTCGCGAGGCTGGTCCGGGCCGGCGACTGGGCGGCAGCGTCGCAGGTCGCGCTCGATCAGGTGCGCGGCGGCGCCAATCTCCTCGACGTCAACATGGACGAGGGGATGCTCGATTCCGAGCGGGCGATGACCGACTTCCTCAACTACATCGCGACCGAACCCGAGATCGCCCGCCTGCCGTTCGTCGTCGACAGCTCGAAGTGGTCCGTGATCCTCGCCGGGCTCAAGTGCGTGCAGGGGAAGCCGGTCGTCAATTCGATCAGCCTCAAAGAGGGAGAAGAGGACTTTCTCGCCAAAGCCGCGACGATCCAGCGCTTCGGCGCCGCTGTCATCGTGATGGCGTTCGACGAACAGGGACAGGCGGATACCGTCGATCGCAAGGTCGCGATCTGCCAGCGCGCCTACAGCCTGCTCACGCAGCGTGCGGGATTCGACCCGTCGGACATCATCTTCGATCCGAACATACTCGCCATCGCGACCGGACTGGAGGAGCACAACGAGTATGCGATCAACTTCATCGAGGCGACCCGAATCATCAAAGCGACCTGTCCCGGCGTGAAGGTCAGCGGCGGAGTGAGCAATCTGTCGTTCGCCTTCCGCGGCAACGACGTCGTCCGCGAGGCGATTCACTCGGCGTTTCTGTACCATGCGATCCGCGCCGGCCTCGACATGGGCATCGTCAATGCGGGGCAGCTCGTCGTGTACGAGGACATCCCGAAAAACCTGCTCGAGCGCGTCGAAGACGTCATTTTCAACCGGCGGCCGGACGCGACGGAGCGGATGGTCGAGTTCGCGGCGACGGTGAAGGGTGGTGTCGCCAGGAAGGAGCAGGACCTCGCCTGGCGCAGCGGTACGGTCGAATCGAGGCTCGCGCACGCCCTCGTCCACGGGGTCGTCGACTTCATCGAGGCCGATGTCGAAGAAGCGCGCCGGAAGCATCCGCGGCCGCTCGACGTGATTGAAGGTCCGCTGATGGACGGCATGAAGACGGTCGGCGATCTCTTCGGCGCGGGGAAGATGTTCCTGCCGCAGGTGGTCAAGAGCGCGCGTGCGATGAAGCGGGCGGTCGCGTATCTCGAGCCGTTCATGGAGGCGGAGAAACAGGGACAGCCCGGACTGGCGTCGGCGAAGGGGCGGATTGTCCTCGCGACCGTAAAGGGCGACGTGCACGACATCGGCAAGAACATCGTCGGGGTCGTCCTCGGCTGCAACGGGTACGACGTGGTTGACCTCGGGGTGATGGTGCCGACCGACCGAATCCTGCAGACCGCGGTCGATCAACACGCAGGGCTCGTCGGGCTGAGCGGGCTGATCACACCGTCCCTCGATGAAATGGTGTTCGTCGCGCGGGAGATGGAACGCAGGCACATGCGGCTGCCGCTGCTGATTGGCGGCGCCACCACGAGCCGTCAGCACACGGCGGTCAAGATCGCGCCCGAGTATTCGCAGCCGACGGTGCACGTGCTCGACGCCTCCCGCGTCGTGGATGCCGTCGCGGGACTCCTCAACGCGGAACGTCGCGACGCGTTCGTCTCGGGCAATCGCGAGCTGCAGGATCGGCTTCGCGCCCAGCACGTCGCGCGCGCCGAGCGGCCGCTGCTGTCGTACGAGGCGGCGGTTGCCAACCGATTCGGCGTCGACTGGTCGAAGCAGACGCTGCCGCCGCCGCCATTCGTCGGCCGCCGCAGCGTCGACGTGCCCCTCCAGGCGCTGCGGCCGTATATCGACTGGACCTTCTTTTTCACGGCGTGGGAGCTGAAAGGCCGCTTTCCGGCGATCCTGGATCACCCGGAGTACGGCAGCGCCGCGAGGGAGCTCTTCACGAACGCCACGCTGATGCTCGATCGGATCGTCTCGGAGCAGCTGATCACGGCGCGCGGCGTTTATGGCTTCTGGCCCGCGGCAAGCGAGGGCGACGACATCGTCCTGTTCGCGGACCAGAGCCATAGCGGCGAGATCGCGCGCTTCAGCATGCTGCGCCAGCAGGAAGCGCAGCCGGCGGGACAGGCGAACCTGTCGCTCGCGGACTTTGTCGCGCCGATCGCCGGGCGTCCGCGGCGCACCGACAGTATCGGTGCCTTTGCGGTCACTGCCGGGATTGGCGTCGAGCATCTCGTGCGCCGGTTCGAAGCCGAGCGCGACGATTACAGCGCGATCATCGTCAAGGCGCTTGCAGATCGGCTGGCCGAAGCCTTTGCGGCGTATCTGCACGCGACGGTCCGGCGCGAGTGGGGAATCGACGGCGCGTCGACGCCGGACGACGCGATCGCCGAACGGCATCGGAGCATTCGTCCTGCGTTCGGGTACCCTGCCTGTCCGGATCACAGCGAGAAGTTCAAGCTGTTCGATGTGCTCGGCGCCCGAGAGGTCGGCATCGAACTGACCGAAAACGCCGCGATGACGCCGGCGGCCAGCGTCAGCGGTCTGTACTTCGCGCTTCCGGAGGCGCGTTACTTCAGCGTCGGCCGGATCGGCGGCGATCAGATTGCTGCGTATGCGAAACGGAAAGGCGAATCGATCGAGAACGTCGAGCGGTGGCTGACGTCCAACCTCGCGTACGAACCTGCACGCTGCTGAACGCGGGCAGCGCCAGCTGTCGCTGAGCGGCGCAAACGGTTCA
>DASQHH010000658.1:0-3012 GCA_035632195.1 Vicinamibacterales bacterium | reverse complement strand
ACCGGCGCGGGCATCGACGCCGCGCTGCTGCCCGACATCTTCGATCCGTTCCGTCAGGGGCAGGGCGGCCTGACGCGGCAGCACGGCGGGCTCGGGCTCGGCCTCGCGGTCGTGCGCCAGCTCGTCGAACTGCACGGCGGATCGGTGAGCGCCGCCAGCCCCGGTGCCGGTGCGGGCGCGACCTTCACGATTCGACTGCCGCGGGAGACGGCGCCGGAGATGACCGTCGAGAGCGCCGCCGTGATCTTGTCCGGCTTGCGGGTCCTCATCGTGTCGCCGAATTCCGTCGACGCCGCTGCGCTGAGGCAGATTCTCGAATGGTCGGGAGCGCAGGTGACGCTGCAGGAGACAATAGAGGATCAGCCGCGAGCAGCGGCGGACGCCGACGCGACGGTGACACGCGACGCCGAGACGCTGCGCATCCGCTCGGCCGGTGCAGCGGGTGAGACCTCGGTGCCGCGGTCCGCGCCGCCTGCCGAAATCGTCCGCCGCGTCGCCCGCGCCGCCGCGCGACGTCTGACCCCGCGCGACGTCTGACCCCGTCGCGGCCGACCTCTGACCCCGTCAGACAGCAGCCAACCGGTTGGCCGGATGAGCCAGCCCATTGGCCGCATCAGAAAGTCTTTGAAACCCCGGCATCTGTCCGTCCAAAGTAGCAGGGACCGGAGGCCACTATGAAACGCGATCCCAACATGAAGATCTGCTACGACCGCATCATCCCGACGGCCAAGCAGGGCCCGATCGAGCCCGTGCTCCACAAGATGCGCGAGGAAGCAGTGATGCAGAAGACCGGGGCGAAGACCCCGCGCGACGCCTTCAAGGACCTCGACCCGACGCAGCTGATTCCGGCGCCGCACATGGCGCTGATCTCCGCGAAGGTATGGCCCGCCGGCTCGCACCTCAAGTGCCGTTTCATCGGCGGCTCGGCGACGCAGCAGGCCAAAGTCATCCAGAAGGCCAAGATCTGGGAGCAGTACGCGAACATCCACATTGATTTCGTCAAGACGAAGGACGAAACCGTGCGGATCGCGTTCCTGGCGGGGCAGGGATCGTGGTCGGCCATCGGGCCGGACGCGTTGAACACCCAGGTGTTCAAGAAAGACAAGCCGACGATGAACTTCGGATGGCTGGAGGACGGCACCGACGACACCGAATACGAGCGCGTCGTCGTGCACGAGTTCGGACATGCGCTCGGGTGCATCCACGAGCACCAGTCGCCGAACGAGCACCTGCAATGGGACGTAAAGGCCGTCTACGCGCAGTTCTCAGGGCCGCCCAACAACTGGGACAAGGCGACGATCGATGCGAACATCCTGCAGAAGTATTCGCCGCAGGGCATCAACGCGACCATCTTCGATCGGCAGTCGATCATGCTGTACCAGTTTCCGGCGGAGCTGTTCCTGAATCACGTCGGCACACCGAACAACACGCACCTGTCGAAGAAGGACGAGGCGTTCATCGCGAAGATGTACCCAAAGGCGTAGGTTGGCTCAGGCTCCAGGGTGGGAATGGGCGCCGTGGCCAGAGATCGTTGGCCACGGCCTTGAACCCACTCGCGTCGCTTACAGCGACCGGAGAAACGCTGCGAGATCCGACTTCTGCTGCGCCGTCAGCCGGAGATTGAACCGGGAGTTGTAGAACTCCACCGCGTCCTCCAGCGTCGCCGCGGAGCCGTTGTGAAAGTACGGCGCGCGGGCGGCGAGCCCTCTCAGAACCGGACCCTTGAACTTCCCGATGTCGGCCCACTGCCCGGTGGTCATCGCGCGGCCGGGATCGGTCGTCTGAACGGTCTCGCCGGTCGAGATCCGCCGCAGCGTGTAGAGCGGCATGTCGGGCGTGCGTCGCGACGCGTCGGTCAGCCCGATGTTGAGCGGCGCCTTGACGGAATGGCTGCCGGCGTTCGGCGCGTCGTGACACGTCGTGCACGTGCCGGTGAACGAATCGGGGACCGTGACGCCGCTGGGGAACGTCACGCCATTCAATCCGCCGACGCCGCTGATGACGATCGGCAGCGTGTTGAACAGGTCCTGTCCGCGCGCGACGGCGCGGCGCGCGGGCGATGCGTCGCGGTCCCGCCATGCATCGAACACCGAGAAGGCGCGGGGATCGAACTGCGCACCGGATGGATTGAGGCCGACCGGGTCGTTGATGCCGATGAAGAAGGGCTGACCGACCAGAGCCCGCGGCCCACCGGTCGCTCCGCCGTCCGACAGCGAACCCGCATCGTTGTCCCGCGCCTGCGCGGTGAACATGCCGGTCTCGAAGGCGACGATGGCCTGCGCCTCCTGCGGCGTCAGATGGAGCGACGCCTGCGCATGTCCCATGGTCGCATCGTCGGCCTGCTGGGCGAGATCCTGCAGAATCGTCGTCGAGGGCGACGATTCGCGTCCGTCCCACATCACCGCGCTCAGAAAGGCGAGGTTCGTCGCGGGGAGGGGACGGCGGAACAACGACGGCGAGGCTGGAGACGCGCCGCAGCGGTAGGGATCGTCGACCGACTCGATCACGAACTGGGCGCCCGGCGGCGTACCGATTTCGACGCGAATCAGCCCGCGGCTCATCAGAAGGCTGAACGCCGAGCGGCGCTTGCCGAGCGTGGACACGTCCGCGCCAGCGCACGTCGATCCGTCGTTGGTCCGGAAGATCGGGTCGAGGCCGCGCGAGTCCTGGAAACGCTGGGCGATCGACTGGGGCGTCACCGTCCATCCCTCGTCGGGACGATGGCAGGTGAAGCAGGTGCGGCCGTTGGTGCCGAGATTCTGAAAGAAGGGATTGCTCGCGGTGATCGTGGCGCCGCCCGGCTGGTCGGTGGCGACGAGGCCGCTCGCATCGAAGTCGACGGAGAAGGCGGGAATGACCGGCGGCGTCGGCTGTGCGCCGCTGTCGGCGTCGGTGAACTCGCGCATCTTCTGCGTGTGGGTGATGGCGCCCCGCTGCCATTCGCTGTTGGCGAGATCGTCATCGTCCCCTTGCGCCGCAGCGTTGTTCTGGCGATTGGCCGCGGCGGCCGGC
>DASQHH010000657.1:0-2014 GCA_035632195.1 Vicinamibacterales bacterium | reverse complement strand
TGGTTCGGCATGCTCGCCACGGCGCTCAATCTGCTCCCGTTCGGCCAGCTCGATGGCGGCCATGTGTCCTACTGCGTCCTCGGACGCAAATCGTCGTACGTGTCGATCGCGACCGTGATCGCGACGGCGGCGCTGTCGCTGCTCGCGTACAGCTGGATCGTCTGGACGGTCCTGCTGCTCCTCATGATGCGCCTGCTCGGCCGAGACCATCCGCCGGTCGAAGACGAGGGCGCGCCGCTCGACCGCGCGCGTCTCGTCCTGGCGGCATTTGCGCTCGTGATCCTGATCCTCTGCTTCATGCCTGTGCCCATCAGCTTCGCGCAGTAGCGTTACAGCACCGACAGCGGATCGACGTCGACGACGACGCGCTTCTTGAGGTCGGGGCGGGTGGTGAGCGCGGCGGTGAGCGCTTCGCGCATCTGGCGGCGGCCGGCTCCCTTGATCAGAATCTGCGCGCGCAATTCGCCGCGCAGGCGCCCGATTGCGGCGGGGGCTGGACCGAGGACGTGGAGATTTGACGCTCGGCTAAAGCCTCGCGCTCCGTCGAGGCCTTGCGCTCCGTCGGGGCCTCGCGCTCCATCTCGCAGCTTCGACACGATGTCCGACGCATCGTCCATGGACGCCGCGAACGTCGGCGCGCGCACGATGACGTTGATGAGCGCCACGAGCGGCGGATAGCGCATCCTGCGTCGGAAGTCGATTTCGCGCTCGTAGAACGCGCGGTAGTCCTGGCGGCACGCGAGGCGGATGCTGTAGTGTTCCGGATAGAGCGTCTGGACGATCGCTTCGCCCGCCTGTTCGCCGCGGCCGGCGCGTCCGGCGACCTGCGTCAGCAGCTGGAACGTCCGCTCAGAAGCGCGGAAGTCCGCCATGCCCAGCCCGACGTCCGCCGACACGACGCCGACGAGCGTGACGCGGGGGAAGTCGTGGCCCTTTGCGATCATCTGCGTGCCGACGAGGATGTCGATGTCGCCGTCGCGGAACCGGGTCAGGAGCGCCGCGAGCGCACCTTTGCGGCGGATGGCGTCGCGGTCGAGCCGCGCGACGCGCGCGCCGGGCACGACGCGCGCCACCTCGCGCTCGATGCGCTCGGTTCCGTACCCCGTCTGCTCCAGGTACGGGCCGGCGCACAGCGGACACGCCTTCGGCACGCGCGCCGAGTAGTTGCAGTAGTGGCAGCGCGCGCGGCGCGACTGGCCGTCTCCGTGGACGACGAGCGAGACGCTGCAGTTGGGACAGTCCAGCGTGCCGGCGCACTGCCGGCAGAAGACCGACGTCGCGAAGCCGCGCCGATTCAGCAGCACGAGCGACTGCTCCCGCCGCTCGATGCGCTGCCGCAACGCGGCGGCGAGCGTCCGGCTGAGCACGACGTCCGGCCCCTCGGACGCCATCTCTTCGCGCATGTCGACAATCGTCACGGCCGCGAGCGGCCTGTCGAGGACGCGGCGTTCGAGCACGATCCGCTCGTACTTCCCCGCGACGGCGTTGTGGTACGTCTCCATCGACGGCGTTGCGGATCCGAGGACGACGAGCGCCCCGCTCCGCTGTCCGCGGACGATGGCGAGGTCGCGTCCGTTGTAGCGCGGGCTCTCTTCCTGCTTGTACGACGCGTCGTGCTCCTCGTCGACGACGATCAGGCCGACCCGTTCCAGCGGCGCGAATGCGGCTGAGCGCGTGCCGACGACGACATCGACGTCACCGCGGCGGATGCGCTGCCACTGGTCGTGGCGCTCGCCGTCGGAGAGGCCGCTGTGCTGGATGGCCACGCGCTCGCCGAACGCGTCGCGGAACTGCGCGGCGACGGCGGGGGTCAGTCCGATCTCGGGGACCAGCATCAGAACGCGGCGTCCGGCGTCGCGGACAGCGGCAGAGAGTCGCAGATACAGCTCGGTCTTGCCGCTGCCGGTGACGCCGTGCACGAGCGCGACGCGGAAGTCGCCAACGACCGACAGCTTCAGGAGTCGGTTCAGCGCGGCGTCCTGTTCAGAGGTCAGTGCTCTGACTGCGGTCGGCC
>DASQHH010000656.1:0-3685 GCA_035632195.1 Vicinamibacterales bacterium | reverse complement strand
CGCGGCTTCGCTGATCCCGTTTTTGGAAAACGACGACGCCAATCGTGCCCTGATGGGTTCGAACATGCAGCGCCAGGCAGTGCCGCTATTGAAGACCGAGGCGCCGCTGGTTGGCACCGGGCTCGAGCGGACGGTCGGCCGCGACTCGGGCGTGACGGTTATCGCGCGGCGCGACGGCGTCATCCAGTCGGTCGACGCGTCCCGCATCGTGGTGAAGGCGGACGTGCCGAGCTCGACGACCGACGTCGCGAACGAGGTCGACATCTACAACCTCATCAAGTACCAGCGCTCCAACCAGAACACATGCATCAATCAGCGGCCGGTTGTCGTGAAGGGCGAACGGGTGAATGCCGGTGACGTGCTGGCTGACGGCCCGTCGACCGAAATGGGAGAACTTGCGCTCGGACGTAATGTCCTGGTCGCCTTCATGCCATGGGGTGGCTACAACTTTGAAGATTCAATTCTCATCTCCGAACGCGTGGTGAAGGAGGATCTGTTCACCTCGGTCCATATCGAGGAGTTCGAGTGCGTGGCGCGCGACACCAAGCTCGGACCGGAGGAGATCACGCGCGACATCCCGAACGTGTCGGAGACGTTCCTGCGCGATCTCGACGACAGCGGCATCATCCGCATCGGCGCGAATGTCAAGCCGGGCGACATCCTCGTCGGCAAGGTCACGCCCAAGGGCGAGACGCAGCTGACGCCGGAAGAGAAGCTCCTCCGCGCGATCTTCGGCGAGAAGGCCGGCGACGTGCGCGACGCGAGCCTCATCTGCCCGCCCGGCATCGAGGGCATCATCGTCGGCGTGAAGATCTTCTCCCGCAAGGGCATCGAGAAAGACGATCGAGCCAAGGCGATCGAGCAGGAAGAGCTCGACATGATGGAGAAGAACCTGCAGGACGAGATCCGCATTCTCCACGACGAAGTGAAGAAGCGCGTGATCCTCATGCTGCGGAACCAGGAGCTGCGGTCCGACCTCTTCGACGAGTACGGCCGCGAGCGGCTGCACAAGAAGGGCACCGTCCTCACGCAGGAAATCCTGCAGGACATGCCCTACGAGACGATGGTCCGGCTGAAGATCGCGACCGACGACACGCGCCTCGAGGACGACCTGCGGGACCTCGAGGAGCGGACCGAGCGCCAGGTCGAAGTCATCCGGAACCTCTTCGAAGAGAAGAAGGAGAAGATCCGCCGCGGCGATGAGCTGCCGCCGGGCGTCATCAAGCTCGTGAAGGTGTACGTCGCGATGAAGCGCAAGCTGTCGGTCGGCGACAAGATGGCCGGCCGCCACGGCAACAAGGGCGTCATCGCGCGCATCCTCCCCGAGGAGGACATGCCGCACCTGCCGGACGGCACGCCGGTCGAGATCGTGCTGAACCCGCTCGGCGTTCCGTCGCGTATGAACGTCGGCCAGATTCTCGAGACGCACCTCGGGTGGGCCGCGCACGCGCTCGGCCTCTACTTCGCGACGCCGGTCTTCGACGGCGCGACCGAGAGCGAGATCAAGAACTGGCTCGACCGGGCGGGGCTGCCGAAGGGCGGCAAGACGAGGCTGTACGACGGCATGACGGGCGAGTCGTTCGAACAGGCGGTGACGGTCGGCTACATCTACATGCTGAAGCTGTCGCACCTGGTCGACGACAAGATCCACGCGCGGTCGATCGGACCGTACTCGCTCATCACGCAGCAGCCTCTCGGCGGCAAGGCGCAGTTCGGCGGCCAGCGTTTCGGCGAAATGGAGGTCTGGGCGCTCGAAGCGTATGGCTCGGCACACATCCTCCAGGAGCTGCTCACCGCGAAGTCCGACGACGTCACGGGACGCGCGAAGATCTACGAGGCGATCGTCAAGGGCGACGCGTCGTTCACGGCGGGCCTGCCCGAGTCGTTCAACGTGCTCATCCGCGAGCTCCAGAGCCTGTGTCTGGACGTGGAGCTCATGAAGACGAAGAAGAAGGTAGAAGTCGCGCCTGAACCCGTTTTGGAGCAGGTGTAAATCAATGAGACCCAGTTTTCACGAACGCGGCGCACTGACCAGCGATTTCGACGCGATTCGCATCAGCCTCGCCTCGCCCGACAAGATCATGTCGTGGTCGCACGGCGAGGTGACCAAGCCGGAAACGATCAACTACCGGACGTTCAAGCCCGAGCGCGACGGCCTGTTCTGCGCGAAGATCTTCGGACCCATCACGGACTGGGAGTGCCTGTGCGGCAAGTACAAGCGCATGAAGCACCGCGGCGTGATCTGCGACAAGTGCGGCGTCGAAGTCACCCAGGCGAAGGTGCGCCGTGAGCGGCTCGGCCACATCACGCTCGCGACGCCGGTCAGCCACGTGTGGTTCTTCAAGGGACTGCCGAGCCGCATCGGCCACCTCCTCGACATCTCGCTGCGCGACCTCGAACGCGTCCTCTATTTCGAGGCGTACGTCGTCGTCGATCCCGGCGAGACCGAGCTGAAGCAGAACTCGCTGCTGAACGAAGAGGGCTACCGCAAGGCGCGCGAAGAGCACGGACCGAAGTTCAAGGCGCAGATGGGCGCCGAGGCGATCAAGGAACTGCTGAAGCGCGTCAACGTCGAGCGGCTCGCCATCGAGCTGCGCGACAAGATGAAGACCGAGAACTCCGCGCAGAAGAAGCTCAAGTTCGCCAAGCGGCTCAAGGTCGTCGATTCGTTCCGCAAGTCGAGCAACCGGCCCGAGTGGATGATTCTGGACGTCATCCCCGTCATTCCGCCCGAGCTGCGCCCGCTCGTGCCGCTCGATGGCGGCCGGTTCGCGACGTCGGACCTGAACGATCTCTATCGCCGCGTGATCAACCGCAACAACCGGTTGAAGAAGCTGATCGAACTGAAGGCGCCGGACGTCATCATCCGCAACGAGAAGCGCATGCTGCAGGAAGCGGTCGATGCGCTGTTCGACAACGGCCGCCGCGGCCGCGTGCTGCGCGGCGCCAACAACCGTCCGCTGAAATCGCTGTCGGACACGCTGAAGGGCAAGCAGGGGCGCTTCCGGCAGAACCTCCTCGGCAAGCGCGTCGACTATTCCGGCCGCTCGGTCATCGTCGTCGGGCCCGAGCTGAAGCTGCACCAGTGCGGCCTGCCGAAGAAGATGGCGCTCGAGCTGTTCAAGCCGTTCATCTACAACAAGCTCGAAGAGCGGGGCCTCGTCCAGACCATCAAACAGGCGAAGGAGATGGGCGAACTGCAGCGGCCGGAAGTGTGGGACGTGCTCGAGGAAGTCATCCGCGAGCATCCCGTGCTGCTGAACCGCGCGCCGACGCTGCACCGCCTCGGCATCCAGGCGTTCGAGCCGGTACTGGTCGAGGGCAAGGCGATCCGCATCCACCCGCTCGTCTGCACGGCGTTCAACGCGGACTTCGACGGCGACCAGATGGCGGTGCACATCCCGCTGTCGCCCGAAGCGCAGATCGAAGCGTCGGTGCTGATGCTGTCGAGCAACAACATCCTGTCGCCGGCGCATGGCGCGCCGATCGCGATTCCGTCGCAGGACATCGTCCTCGGCTGCTACTACCTGACGAAGGCGAAGAACGGCGCGAAGGGCGAGGGACGCGCGTTCGGCAACGCCGAGGACGTGATGATTGCGCTCGAGGCCGGCGAGCTGGCGGATCTGCTGCTTGCTGCCGCGGGCGCCCGAGTCGGCCATCACGTAGACCGGGTTGAAGGTCTTCC
>DASQHH010000655.1:0-12413 GCA_035632195.1 Vicinamibacterales bacterium | reverse complement strand
AGACGTGCTGGCAGCCGACGAGCTGTTCTTCTCCGGCACCGCCGTTGAAGTGACGGCGATTCGCGAGATCGACGGCCGCGCGATCGCGGGCGGTAAACCCGGTCCGGTCACGCGTCGTATTCAGGAGACGTTCAACAAGGTCGTGCGGGGCCAGCTTCCCCAGTACCGCCGCTGGCTCGCGTTCGCGCGGCAGCCGGTGTCGTCCCGCTAAACGAGGTTCATCCGATGAGCGCCATGAAGCGTGCGTGTGTTCTGTTCCCGGCAATCGTTCTGATCGCGTCGCTGTCGTATGCGCAGCAGCCTCCGGCCGCCGCGCAGCCTCCCGCAGGCGGAGGGCAGGGACGCGGCGGCCAGCAGCAGGCGCCGAAGAACCTTCAAATCCTTCCGAAAGACCAGCCGGTAATCCCGGTGATGCAGCAGTTCACGCAGGCGCTTGGCGTCGGATGCGATTACTGCCACGTCCAGGACCGGTCCGCCGACGACAAACCGACGAAGAACAAGGCGCGGCAGATGATCCTCCTGGCGCGCGGGATCAACGAAAAGCTGCCGACAGCTGTCAGCAAGCCCGCCGACGACACGACGCGCGTCAGCTGCACGACCTGTCACCGCGGCGTCGCCATCCCGAAAGCGCTCGCCGACATCCTCGTCGCCACGGACACTGCCACGGGATCCAAGGACGCGATCCAGCAGTACTGGGACCTGCGCAAACGGTACTTCGGTTCCGCCTCGTACGATTTCAGCGAAGGCAGCCTCGTGCAGGTCGGCCAGCGGCTCACCGCCGAGAAGCCGGACGACGCGCTGGCGTTCCTGCAGCTGAACACGGAGTTCTTCCCGCAGTCATCGCGCACCTATCAGGCGTTGTCGCAGGCGCACATGAAGAAGAACGAGAAGGACGCCGCCATCAAGGATCTCGAAAAGGCGGCCGCGCTCGATCCGCAGAACCAGGGACTGCGGCGCCAGCTGGATCAATTGAAGGGACCGGGAATCTAGGCCTTCTCTTTCCTCACCAGCGCGTCGACGTCGTCGATCTTGTCGATGAGGAGGTTCAGTTTCCGCGACAGGGACTGGACCTCGGCTTCAGCCCGCTTGTTCACCTCGAAATCGAGCTCGCCCCTCAGCCGATCCTTCGCGTCCTGCCGGTTCTGGCTCATCATGATCACCGGCGCCTGAATCGCGGCGAGCATCGACAGGAAGAGATTCAGCAGGATGAACGGGTAGGGATCCCACGACCTCCCGCCGAGCGCGATGCTCAGGCCCGAGTATCCGACCAGCACGATCGCGAACGAGCTGATGAACGACCACGATCCGCCGAACGCAGCGACGGCGTCCGCCAGGCGGTCGCCGAAAGTCGACTCGGCTTCGATCATCTCGTTCGGATTGCGCGCCGCGCGGAGCCGCACGAGCTGCTGCGTCGCGTGGAACTGCTTGCCGATGACGCTCAGCATGTCCATGGCGGCGTGCGGCTTCCGCTGGACCAGCGTCAGGATGTCCTTCTGATCGACCTCGATGCACATCGTCTCGTCGACGGCGACGGCGTTGGTCTGGTGCGGCGTTCCCTCGAGCATCGACGCGAAGCCGAAGAACTCGCCGAGCGCCGGCTCGTCGACCAGGACGTCCTGCTGGTCCTCGTCCACCGTCGTGACGCGCACGGTGCCGGAGATGAGGACGTATGCGCGCCCGCCCGGATCGCCGATCTTGTAAATGCGCTGCCGCGCCGAGAACTTCTTAAATTCGACCTGCGCCGCGAGCACGGCCGTCTCGTCGTCGTCGAGCAGCGCGAAGAGCGGAACCTGCCGCAGCAGTCCGGGTTCACATGGCATGAGGCACCTTTTCCTCGGGGCTCCGCCCCCAAATCCGCGCGGGATTATACTTACGCCGCATCGAGGAGGGTGGTATGAAGCGCGTGTGCTGCACGATCCTGGCGGTCGGCCTGCTGTCGGCGCCGGCGTTCGCCCAGGCCCAGGCTCCAATGAAACCCGGAACCAGGGAGCCGCTCGTCGAATTCGGCATGATGACCTGGCCCGAGGTGAAGGCCGCGATGGCGGCCGGCAAGACCACTGCGCTGATTTACACCGGCGGGACCGAGCAGCGCGGGCCGCAGAACGTCAACGGCGGCCACACGCTGATGGCCCAGGAAATCGTCAAGGCCATCGCGCTGAGACTCGGCAACGCGCTCTTTCTGCCGGTGCTCCCGTACACCCCGAACAACGCCAGCGCGGATCTGCCGGGGACGATCGGCCTGACGCCGGAGATTCTCGGCATCGTGCTCGAGCGCATCAGCGAACAGGCGCTCGCCACCGGATTCACGAATGTGATCCTGATGGGCGATCATGGCGGCGGCCAGCCGGCGACGTACGCCGACGTCGCGAAGAAGCTGGACGAGAAGTACGCGCCGAAAGGCAAGCATGTCTACTTCTGCGATCGCGTCTATGCCTCCGCGCAGAACGACTTCGACGATTGGCTCGTGAAGAACGGCTATCCGCGCAGCTCGCACGCCGGCATCCCGGACACTTCGACGATGCTGTATCTCGGCGGCGACAAGGGATGGGTCCGCAAGGAGCTGATTCCGACTGCCGAGGGGGATCCGGTCGCCGAGCGCGGACAGGGCGGGCGGGGCCGCGGGAGTGCTGACGCGAACGCGGCGCCGCGCAAGAACAACGGCATCAGCGGCGACGCGCGCCGGTCGACGCCCGAACTCGGCAAGATGGCCATGGACATCAAGATCGATTACGCCGTGAAGCAGATTCAGGGGTTCCTGGCGGGCCAGAAGAGTTCCGCGCAGCAGTAGATAGATAATGACGTAGATGGAGTTGCTTCGCGACCGCAGCGTTCGGCTCGCCGCCGGCCTCACCGTTGCGGTCGCGATCCCTGTCGCCGTCCTGTTCTACTTCCAGTTCCGGTCCATTTCCGCGCTGAGCCAGTCGTCGGGCGTCGTCCTGCGCCAGCTCAGCCAGGAGTCTGCCGATGGCGTGACACAGGGGCTGCAGGACGCGCTCAAGGCGCCGTACATCAACGTCCTGCTTCGCGTGCCGCAATCGCAGACCGAGCCGCTCGATCTCTCGCAGATCGGCCAGACGCTGCAGCAGGGACTCTCGAGCGAGCCGTTCGTCGATCGCTTCTATGTCTGGTCCGACCTGACCGACGAGCACAAGAACGAGGTGCTCGCGTTCGATCGCCAGCACAACGATTTCACCGACGAAGTGCCGGAAGCGGCGCTGCTGGTGCAGAAGTTCCGCGAGCTCGCAGAACAGAAACACGCCATTTCGATCTTCGAAGCGACCGTCGACGGCCACCGGACGTACTTCCAGGCGCAGCTGCGGTTCCGCTTTCCGGCGCGCGACAAGCTGACGAGTTTCGTGGCGCTGCGCGTCGACGCGGAGCGGCTGCGGCGCGAGTTCATCCCGGCGTTCATCGTCCGGCGGATGCGCACGGTCGAGGGGCCGACCGGGTTTCCCGCGCTCACGGTGACGGTGCTCGATCAGAATGGAACCGTCCTGTTCCCTCCGGGCGTGACCGCGGCGACGCCCTATGTCGACGAGCGGACGCTGCCGATGGTGTTCTTCGATCCGGAGCTCCGGCCGCTGATTGCGCCGGAGGACCACAAGCCCGAGATGTGGCGTCTGCGCAGCGGCTACGGCGGACAGACGATCGCGCAGATCGTCGCCGGCCGCGCGCGTCCGCAACGCGCGATGATGGCCATCCTCGCCGGCATCATGGCGCTCGGCGTCTTTTACGTCGTCCGCGCGGCGGCGCACGAGGTGCGCGTCGCGGAGATGAAGTCGACGTTCGTGTCGAGCGTGTCGCACGATCTCAAGACGCCGCTGGCGCTGATCCAGCTCTTCGCCGAGACGCTCGAGCTCGGGCGCATGAAGAGCACCGATCGCGCGCAGGAGTACTACCGCATCATCAACAGCGAGGCGCGCAAGCTGACGCGCCTGATCAACAACCTGCTCGATTTCTCGAAGATCGAGGCGGGGCTGCGGCGGTACAAGCGGCAGCCGGTCGACCTGAGCGCGATGACGCGGCGCGTCCTCGAATCGCTCGACAGCCAGTTCCGCCACAACCAGTTTTCGATCGTCGTGAAGCTGGACGGTCCGGTGCCGGTGCTGATTGACGAGGAGGCGGCGCAGCAGGCGCTGGAGAACCTGCTGTCGAACGCGATGAAGTACTCGCCCGAGAACCGGGAAATCGCCGTCGAAGTGAAGGCGGCCGACGGCTACGGAACCGTCAGCGTCGTCGATCGCGGCATCGGCATCCCGGGGCGGCTGCAGCGGCGCATCTTCCGCAAGTTCTACCGGGTCCAGACCGACGCCGGGACGGGCCCCCAGGGCACCGGCCTCGGGCTCGCCATCGTCGACCACGTGATGCGCGGCCATCGCGGGTTCGTGCGGGTCGAGAGCGAGCCGGGGAAGGGCAGCACCTTCACGCTGCACTTCCCGCTCTTCGCAGGAGAATTCCACGGTGACGAAACGGATACTGGTGATCGAGGACGAGCCCCAGATGTTGCTCGGTCTGCGTGACAACCTCGAGCTCGAAGGCTACGAGGTTCTCACGGCGGCCGACGGCGAAGACGGGTTGAGCAAGGCGATCGCATCGTCGCCCGATCTGGTGATTCTCGACATCACGCTGCCGCGCAAGAACGGCTTCGAGGTGTGCCGCGAGCTGCGCGCACGGGCCAATCCGACGCCGGTCGTGATGCTGACCGCGCGATCGCAGGAAACCGAGAAGGTGCTGGGCCTCGAGCTCGGCGCCGACGATTACGTCACCAAGCCCTTCAGCATCACCGAGCTCCTCGCGCGCGTCCGCGCCGTGCTCCGCAGGGCGGGCGGCCGCCCGACCGGGCTCGAGACGTGCCGCATCGGCGACATCGACATCGATTTCCGCACGCACCAGGCGCACCGCGCCGGCCAGCGCATCGACTTCACGGCGCGCGAGTTCGATCTCCTGCGGTACCTCGTCGGTCACACCGGACAGGTCGTCACGCGCGAGCAGATCCTGAACCAGGTGTGGGGCTACGAGGAATCGCCGACCACCCGCACGATCGACAACTTCGTCGCGAAGCTCCGGCAGAAGATCGAGAAGACCCCGCACGAGCCCGAGCACATCCTCACCGTCCACGGCGCCGGGTACAAGTTCGTCGGATAGGCACGGGTTCCTGGCGCGAGTGCTCCGAGCTCCTATCCGAGCGCTCACCGCTCTTCTTAGAGAACCAGGATCTCTTGCCTGAGCGTGTCCGCGTCTTACCAGACAGCCCAGAAGTCTTCTCGAACGGCCGTGAGGCCTTCTCGATCTGTTACAGGCTCTTGCCGCACCTTCCAGAAATCATCCCGAATGGCCCAGAAGTCTTCTCGAACGGTCCAACGGTCTTCTGAAACTGGCAGGTAGTCTTTCCAAACTGTCCGTCGGTCTTCTGCAACGGCTAAACAGTCTTCTTGAACGGTCCGCCAGCCTTCTTGGACGGCCCCGCAGTCTTCTCCGACGGCCTGCGGTCTTATCGAACGATTCCCAGGGTCTTCTTGCGCGCGAACACTCGTTCTCTTGCCGCGTAATTCACCCCTGCGCGGCCTGACGGGCTGCCCTCGCCACTACGTCAGGAACGGCGTCGACGTCGCCCTCGCTCGTGTGGAAGTTCACGATGCAGGCGCGGAGCGCATACCGGCCGCGAACGACCGCGTTCGACAGGAACACTTCCCCGCCGCGCTGCAGGCGATCGACCAGCGCCTCGTTGATCCGGTTCAGCTCGCGCTCGGCGTCCGGCTCACCGATGCGGCTCCGCAGGGCCGACGGCACGTATCGGAACGTCGCGATGCTCAGCGACTGGGTCAGCAGTTCGAGATCGGGGTGTGCCGACACCGCCGCAGCCAGCCGGCGCGAAAGCGCGATGTCGTCGGCAATCATCCGCCGGACGCCTCCGGCGCCGGCATGGCGCAGCGCGAGCCACACCTTCAGCGCGCGGAAGCCGCGGGAATTCTGAGGACCGTAGTCGACGAAGTTCGTGACCTTCTCGTCGAAGTTGTAGTACGGCGGATGGTAGGCAAACGCGCGGCGCAGCGCCTCAGGCCGGCGGACCAGCGCGCAGCCGGCCTCGAGCGGTGAGTACAGCCACTTGTGCGGATCGGCCGCCACCGAGTCGGCGTCCGCGATCCCGCTAAGCGCGTGGGAGGCGTCCGACAGGGCTGCGGCGAACGCGCCGTACGCGCCGTCGACGTGAAACCAGATCCCCTTCTCGCGGCACAGCGCCGCAATCTCCGGCAGCGGATCGACGACGCCGAGGCTGACGGATCCGGCGGTGCCGACGACGAGGAACGGCAGCCGGCCATCGGCGGCGTCGGCCTCGATCGCCTTTCGCAGTGCGGCGACGTCCATCCGGTGCGACGCGTCCGTCGCAATCCAGCGGATGGCGCTCGTGCCGATGCCGCTGATGTCGGCGGCCTTCTGCAGCCACGTGTGCGTCTCCTCCGATGCGTACGCGACGAGCGGCGCGGCACCGTCTCCAGGGGCCACCCCTTTCGCCCGCAGGTCCCACGGCGCGGCAGCGGCGCGCGCGGCGAGAAAACAGACGATGTTGGCCATGTTGCCGCCGCTGACGAGCAGGCCGCCGCACTCGGACGGAAACCCGATGAGCTCGGCGATCCACCGGACCGTCTGCGCTTCGATTTCCGTCGCCGCCGGCGCGAGGCTCCACGAGCCGACGTTCGGATTGAGCGCCGCCGCCAGAAAGTCGCCGAGCACGCCGATCGGCGCCGGCGGCGCGGTGATGTAGCCGAAGAATCTCGGATGCGCGTTGAAGAGCGAATGGTCGAACAGCGCGCGCGCCGTGCCCGCGAGCAGCGACGACGGATCAGTACCGGACTCCGGCAACGGCCCGTTCAGATCGAGCGCCTCGCGGACAGACGCCGGCGTCCGATCCGCCGTCACCGGACGCGCAGGCACCGACGCCATCAACTCCGCGACGTCTTCGACGAGACGATGACCGATAGCCTTGAACGTGGACGGATCGATCGCAATCGGCGCCTCGCGCGCAGGCGCAGCCGCGCGTCGCGTGATGCCTTCGAAGAGATCCGACTCGCGTGCGCGGCCGCCGTTCACGGCGCTGAAGACGCGATAGAACGACTGGGATCCCCAGAGCGCCTCTTGCCCGGACCGATCCAGCGCCTGCAGCGCGGCGTACGCGCCGACCTGTGACTGGTGGCACGTCACCGCCCGGCGCACCGTGTCGCACGCGGCCCGCGTGTCGACGACCGTGGTCAGCGCCCAGTCGGGCCAGGGGGTCGCCTGGCGCTCGACGCCGTCAACCGTGGCCGTGAGCTTCTTGAACGCCGCCTCGTATGCCGCCCACGCCGCGGCGTTCCACGCAAGGTAGTAGAACTTCGACACGGACGCCGACGCGACCGCCGCTGCCGTGAACTGCGAGATGGCGATGTGATCGGGATGCCCGTACGCGCCGTCGGGTCCGAACGTGACCACGACGTCGGGCTGGACGCGCCGCAGCTCGCGCGCGATCGCCGCTATCGCGTCGTCCGGCGCCGCCTGATCGACGCAGCCGTCCGCGTACCCGAGCAGCGTGATCGTGCGAATGCCGAGGACCGCGGCAGCGGCGCGCAGCTCCTCTTCCCGGATCTTCGCGAGCGCGTCGGGCCCGGGATGGTCCCTTGTTCCGGGAGCGTGCCCGAAATACCGGCCGCGCTCGCCGAGCGTCGCCGTGACCAGAAAGGTCTCGACGCCGTCGGCCGCGTATCGCGCCAGCACCCCGCCGAATCCCAGCGTTTCATCGTCCGGGTGCGCGAGGACGGCCATCAGTCGCAGCGGTCGATTCACGTTCCTAGACTACGGCCAGGAGGCGCCCCAGACATCCCCGCAACGGGTCATTTGGAGGACGGCGACGAAATGGCCCGCTCGGGTTACGCGTCGCTCGGCTGAAGCCTCGCGCTCCCAAGAGAGCCTCGCGCTCCCAAGAGAGCGTCGCGCTCCCGAGAGAGCCGCGCGCTCCCGAGCGCTCCCTAAGCCTCGTAGCGGCCGACGATGGCGGTGCAGTTGTCGGTGCTCCCGGCGTCCATCGCGGCGACGACGATCCGGTTCGCAATCGCCTCGAGGTCGTCGCCCGTCATGAGCTCGGCAAGGCGCCGGTCGTCGAGGACGCCGTGCACGCCGTCCGTCGACATCAGCATCAGGTCGCCGGCTGCCAGCGCCACGTCCGCGACGTGGACGTCGATGCGCGGCAGCGCGCCGACGACGGCGGTCAACGCGTTGCGCATCGGATGCTGCCTGAAGACGGCGGGGTCGGTGTCGGGATTCTGCGAGAGTATCGCGGCGAGCCACGAGTCGTCGCGGGTCATCGCCTGGATCCGGCCGCCGGAGTTGAGGTACAGCCGGCTGTCGCCGACGTGCCCGACGGTCAGGCGGCCGCCGCTGACGCGCGCGGCGACGATGGTCGTGCCCATGCCGGCGTATTCCTCGGAATGCGAGGACGCCTCGAGGATCTGGACGTTCGCGATCTGAATCGCGGTCCGCAGCAGGTTGCCGTCCTTCGAAAAGTGGGCGTCGTAGCCGAACGGCCACGTCTTGTCGAGGTCCGGATCGCCGTCGGCGGCCTCGGCCGACGACCACTGGGAGACGAACTCGGTGACGGCGTCGACGGTCATGCGCGAGGCGACTTCGCCGGCGTTGTGGCCGCCCATGCCGTCGGCGATGACGCACAGCGCGAGCTTGTCGTCGATCGCGAAGCAATCCTCGTTGGAAGGCCTGACCCGGCCCGTGTCGCTGATGCCGAAGGCTCGCAGCACGCGCGAGATATTACTTCGACTCGAGCGCGGACAGGTCGAACGACGCGCCTTCAATCTGAAGGGTCTTCAGCTTCGTCCCCGTCGGAACCCGGTACACGAACTGGCACGAGTACTCGGGGACCGATCCGACGTCGACGAACTGGATGGAGGTGTTATAGACCTTGCCGTCGGTGGCGGTCGCCGTCGGACGCTTCATACTTCCCATGGGAGCGGGCTTGAAGTCGGGCGTCACCTTGAAGTCGACGGTGACGACCGCGAGCTCGTCGCCCGGGCGCTGGACGGCGTTCACGGAGTTCGTGGCGGGCGGACAGTCGCGCAGCGAGGCCTTTTCGGCGCGCTCGACGGACTTGACGGAAACCTGCAGGCCTTTGACGTTCTGCGGCTTTCCCTGTGCGAATAACGCCGCCGACGCGATTGCAATCGCGCCGGCGGTCAGGATGCGTGTCTGCATTGTTTAGAGTGGTGAGTCGGGCCGCGCGAGCGTCCGCCACATGTGCGCGCTCGGGCTGTTGTCGAAGCCGAGGCCTTCCTTCGGCTGTTTGAAGTGGCGGCCGACGATGTCGAGGAACGGATCGATCGACACCTTCGCGTTCGGGTCGAACGCGTAGAGGTCGTTGACCGTCACGAGCCGCGGTTCCATGTACCACTTGTGGTTCTTCAACCACTTGTAGGTGTCCTGGATGTACTTCGGCGGCGTGTAGTCCTTGCCGAAAATCCGGTAGTACTGATCGGGATACTCGTAGCCGGCCTCTTCGTCGGGGAAAAAACGCAGCGTCTGATGATAGCGGATGGCGAATGCACTCTTCTCGGGAATGTACGGCTCGAACAGCTGCGCGCCCCACCAGCCGTGGTCCGGCTTGATGAGCGAGAGGACGCAGTCGTGGAGCAGGCACGCGAGGATGATCTCCTCGGACATGCCGGTCTTCATGGCGCGCGTCGCGCTCTGCAGCACGTGGTTGGCAGGCGCGAAGCGCAGCCGGAAGAAGTCCTCCAATGTCGGCTTGTCCGGCATCGGCTCGATCTTCTTCACGTTGCCGCGGTTCGACACGAAGACGGAGCCCGCGCCGCGGCGGAAGGGCCGCGTCTCGATCTGCGCTTCGATGTCGGCAACTGTCGGGAACGTCTCGGGCTGGCCCGGCGCAGCCTGACCGCCGCGCTGCGCTTCGACGCCGGCGTCGAGCTGATCTTCCATGTAGTGCTCGAGGGCGTCGGCCTTCGCTTCGTCGCTCATCGCAGCGACGGCCGCGGCGCCTCCCAGACTCGCGATGAAGATTCTCCGATCGATCTCCATGGTTCCTCCTGCAGCGTGAGGCTACCCCCGAACCGGACCGGTTGCAACCGCAAATTGGTGAAATTTATACTCCGGGCGGAGGCATTAAATGCTTGCTGTGGTTATTGCTGCGGCGTTCGGCCTGACCAGCCCTGCATTCACGGAAGGCGCGAATATCCCGCCGAAGTTCACCTGCGACGCCGGCCAGACCAGCCCGTCGCCGGCCCTGGCCTGGAAGGACGCCCCGGCCGGCGCCAAGTCGTTCGTGCTGATCGTGCACGACCCGGACGCCCCCCTGCCGGGTGGGTTCACGCACTGGGTCCTGTACGACATTCCGGCGTCGGCGACGCAACTGCCGGAGGGGTTCCAGCCGGGGTCGGTCGGCGTGTCGGGCAACATGGGCATGCGCCGGCAGGGCTACATGGGGCCCTGTCCCCCATCGGGCGCGCACCACTACCATTTCATGCTGTCGGCGCTGGACGTCGCGTCGCTGGGCCTCGCGGCCGGCGCGTCGAAGGCCGACGTCGAGAAAGCAATGGAAGGACACGTCGTCGGCAAGACGGAGCTGATCGGCGTGTACCAGCGTCAGCCGAAATAGCGCTTGGCCTTCTGCCAGCAGCTGCGTCCCGCTTCGATCGCGAAAAAGGCGATCGAGTGCGGGACGCTGATGCCGGCTCGCGCGACGGCCACGCGAAGCGCGTGCCCCCACACGGTGAAGAAGCCCCCGAGGACGGCGTCCAGCCGCACTCTGAACGGCACGCCTCATTGGAACAATTCGCGGTGTCACCGCGGCGGCAGCGCGGTGACAAAAGCATGTCCTTACTGTTTCATTTCGACCGTCACGACTTCGATCGTCCGGTCCGTGTCGTTGACGTCGCGGTGCATCTCGCCCGGCGGCATCGGGTCGAACCAGATCGCCTTGCCGGCCTCGTAGCGCGTGACGGTGACCTTCCCGGCCGGCGTAATGGTCTTGAGCTCGCCGCCGACGATGCCGATGACCGTGCGGCCGCGATCGTGTCGATGCGGCGTGGACTGCGTGTGCGGCGGAATGACGCTCCGCCACACCGTGACCCGATCGTTGTCGAACTGCGGGATGCGCTGCATCTCGGCTCCGGACGTCTGGAGCGCGATGGCGGCCAGCAGCAGTAGTCGTATCAGCATCACTGAATCCCCAGCAGGCGTCTCGCGTTTCCGCCGTAAATGCCCGTCCGCTGTTCCTCGGTGACGGGCAGCTTCTCGATCGCCTCGAGCATCGACGGAATGCTGCCGATTTGATGGGGATAGTCGCTGCCCGCCAGGATGCGATCGGCGCCGGCGAAGTCGATCGCCAGCTTCAGCGCGCCCTGATTGAAGTTGACGGTGTCGTAATAGAACGTTTTCAGGTACGAGCTCGGCTCGCGATCGATGTGCGCGCGGCAATCGCGGAAGGCGTGGAAGCCGCGGTCCAGCCGCTCCGCGAGGTACGGGATCGTGCCGCCGAGATGGCAGAGCGCCCACCGAATCTTCGGGAAGCGCTCGGGCACGCCGGCGAACACAAGCGACGCGGCCGCCAGCGTCGTATCGAGCAGAAACCCGACGAGCGGCATCAGCCAGTACTCCTGCATCGCTTCGACGCCGACCGGGTGCGTCGGATGGATGTACAGCACGGCGCCGAGGTCGTTCGCGGCCTCGTAGATCGGCCAGAAGCGCTGGTCGCTGAGCGCCGCGCCGTTGACGTTGCTGAACAGCATCGCGCCCGGCATCTTCAGCTGCCGCATCGCGCGCTCGAGCTCGCGGCGCGACGCGGCGGGGTCGTTGAGCGGCAGCGTCGCGAGCGCCGTAAACCGTTTACCCCGCGTCTCCATCGCTTCGCGGAACTCGTCGTTGACGAGCGACGCCAGCTTCGCCGCCGTCGCCGGCGTTTCGACGTGCGTGCCGGGCGTCGTCAGCGTCACGACCTGCATGTCGACGCCGTGCTTCGCCAGCACCTCGTCGCGGTACGCGAGGTCGCGATGGCCGCGGACGGCGACGTTGTAGTCGCCCGGATAGTGCAGGTTCGGATTGCCGTCGGCGTCGACCGTGACTTTGACGCTGCTGCGGCCCGACTGCAGCTCCTGCATGTACTTCGGCGGGTAATAGTGATTATGGAAGTCGATGATCATTGAGGTTCCAGGTTTCATGTTCCAGGTTCCAGGTTCTGCGTCGCTGTTCGCGCGCGCGTCCACACGTAATAGACCGGCAGGCCCAGCGCGACCAGGCCGAGACCGATCAGGCTCTCGCGCGGGTCCGAAACGATTTGATTCACGACGATGGCCAGACACACGAGCGCGAAGAGGACCGGCGCGATTGGAAATCCCCACGCGCGAAACCGCGGCGCGTGC
>DASQHH010000654.1:0-1679 GCA_035632195.1 Vicinamibacterales bacterium | reverse complement strand
GCCCCGCCTGCGGAAGAGGCGCCGCCCGTGGCGGAGCTCGTCCGTTCGCTCGTCAACGGCTCCACGCTCGACGGGTGGCACGTCGAGCAGGACACGGGCTCGCACGGCGATGCCGGCATCGCTGCCGGCCCTTCGGATCCGGAGCTATCCTTCCAATTCAGCCTCGCGGACGGCCCGCCGGCGACGCAGATGGCGGCCCTCGTGAACGTGACGGCCGAAGGTCTTCAGGATGCCGATCGGATCGCGTTCACGGTCCGCGCCGAGCGCCCGATGCGCGTCTCCGTCCAGCTCCGCTCGAAGAGGGCCGATCGGTGGCAGCGCTCGATTTATGTCGACGCGACTCCGGTCGAGAAGATCGTCCGCTTCGATGACATGACGGCGATCGGCAGCACGCCGACGCCTGCGCCTCCGCTGGCCGACATTCAGAGCATCATGTTCGTCGTGGATCTCACCAACAACCGCCCCGGATCGTCCGGGAAGCTGTGGCTCAGCGGTCTCAGACTCGAGCGCTACGTGCGGACGGTCAGCAGCAGATAAGCGGCAGCGGCCCCGAACAAGATGTTCGGCGCCCAGGCCGCGAGCCACGGCGAAATCCACCCACCTGCGCCAATCGCGCCGAATACGCTGAGCATCGTCCAGTAGACGAGCGCGAGCACGAGACCCGCGCCGATGCCGAACATCGCGCCGTGGCGCCCCATACTTACGGCGAACGGCACGGCGAGCAGCGTCATGATCACGGCGACGAACGGAAAGGCGAGCTTCCGCTGCAGCTGCACCAGATAAGGCACGACCTGGTAGCCGCTCTTTTCGAGCACGATGACGTAATCGCGGAGCTGGCCGTACGTCATCCGCTCGGCGTCGGGCTCCTCGCTGTTGAAGAACGACGGCGGGTCGAGGGGCAGCGGCTTCACCGTGAACTTGCTGTACGCCACCGACGTCCGCGGCCCCTCGCCGGTCGACGCCGTCGTGAAGTCGCGCTGCCAGCCGTTGCGCGCCGTCCAATCCGCCCCCGGCGCTTCCGGCGACGCGGGATCGAGCGTCACCGCGTTCGCGTATGACAGCGACGCCAGCGCCCACGCGCCGACCTTTGGATGGAAGACCCAGAAGCGCTGGAACTGGCCGCGGCGCGAATCGAAGAAATCGAAGTGATAGATGTCGCCGCTGCTGCCCACGACCCAGCGGCGGTTCAATATGTCGACCGTGGACGGCTGCAGGCCGCGCATGAGCGAATTCAGCCGTTGAGCCTCGACGTTCGCAGACGGCAGCACGTATTCCTCCATCGCGAACAAAACGCCGCTGAACAGCAGCGCGAAGGCGAGCAGCGGAACGGCCGACCGGTACAGGCTCACGCCGCACGCACGCATGACGATCAGCTCGCTGTTCTTGGTCAGCAGACCGACCGTCACGAGCGCCGCCACGAGCACCGACAGCGGGATGATGAAATACACGTACTGCGGCGTGACCCAGTAGTAGTAGCGAAGCAGCGTCGCCGTCGTCATTCCGCCGCGGTACAGGTGCGGCGCGAGGTCGATGAACGTGGAAATATAGAAGACGCCGACGAGCGACGTGAACGCGAGTCCCCAGACGCCTGCGTAGCGGCGCATCACGTAGAGGTCGAGCAGCGGCGGCCGCGGGACGGCGACGTGCGGCACACGGATGACGAGCACGACGCCGCGCCG
>DASQHH010000653.1:0-6299 GCA_035632195.1 Vicinamibacterales bacterium | reverse complement strand
AGAAGAAAAGATGAAATCGGTCGTCGTCGGCACGGCCGGGCACATCGATCACGGCAAGAGCGCGCTCGTTCGGGCGCTCACCGGGACGGACCCCGATCGGCTCAAGGAAGAGAAGGCGCGCGGCATCACCATCGACCTCGGCTTCGCGCATGCCGAGATCGAGGATGTGAATTTCGCGTTCGTCGACGTCCCCGGGCACGAGCGGTTCGTCAAGAACAAGCTCGCCGGTGTCGGCGGCATCGACCTCGTGGTGCTCGTGGTCGCCGCCGACGAGTCGGTCATGCCGCAGACGCGCGAGCACTTCGACATCTGCCGGCTGCTGCGCGTCCCGGCGGGGCTCGTCGCGTTGACGAAAGCCGATCTCGTCGATGCCGACACGCTGGAGCTGGCGCGGATCGAGATCCGCGAGCTCGTCGCGGGATCTTTTCTCGACGGCGCGCCGATGGTGCCGCTGTCGGCGAAGACGGGCGCGGGCCTCGACGACTTCCGCTCGGCGCTGTTGCGCGTCAGCGCGTCGGTGCAGGGCAGGGCGGTCGAAGCCGTCACACGCCTGCCGATCGATCGCGTCTTCTCGATGAAGGGCTTCGGCACCGTCGTGACCGGCACGCTCGTGTCCGGCCGCGTGACAGTCGATGCGGAGCTGGCCATCGCGCCGCCGGCCGGATCGCGGACGACGGTGAAGGTTCGCGGCGTGCAGGTCCACGGCGAGAAGCGGTCGGAGGCGACGGCCGGCAACAGGACTGCCGTGAACCTGAGCGGCGTCGACGTCGAGGACGTCTCGCGCGGACAGAGCGTCGTGACGCCCGGCGCCTTCGAGGTGACGCGGCTGGTGGACGCAACGATTCAGGTGCTGCCGGGCGCCAAACCCATCAAGCACGGCGCCCGCGTGCGGTTCCACCAGGGCACGGACGAAATCATCGGGCGGGTAACAGTCGTGGGGCAGGTGGGGCAGGTCGGGAAGGCACAGAGGGAAGTGCCCGCCATTCCGTCAGGAGGGAGCGCGTTCGTCCGGCTGCGCCTCGAGCGTCCGGCGGTACTGGCGCGCGGCGATCGCTACATCCTCCGCGCTTACTCGCCGCCGATCACGATCGCGGGCGGCGTGATCCTGGACACGAAACCGCCGCGGACGGCGATTCGGACGGCAGCGGCGGCTGCCCGCAGCACTGCGCTCGCGGGATCGAGCGGCAGCGCAGACGCCGGCGTCGCCGACCTTCCGCGCGCGGCCGCCGTGTTCGTCGCCGATGCGGGCGACCACGGGCTCGACATTTCCGCGCTCGTCTCGCGCGGGGGTGCCGACCCGCGCCGTCTGGATGTGCTGATCGATCAGCTGACGGGGTCCGGCGCGGCGTTCCGGGCGGGCGACACGCTCGTCACGCCCGCCATCGCCGCTCGCGTGCGCGCGGGCATCGCGGACGTCCTCCGCGATCATCATCAGAAGCAGCCGCTGTCGGAGGGGATCCCGCGCGAAGAGCTGCGGGAGCGCGTCTTCGCCCGCGGCTCGGTCGCCGTATTCGATCGCGTCCTCGCCGACCTGGAGCGAGAGGGCGCCGTCACCGCGAAAGACCGTGTGGCTCTCGCGACGCACCGCGTGGCACTGTCACCCGAGGAAACGCGCGCGCGCGACGCCATCGAGCGCGCCTACCGTGACGCGGCGCTGACGCCGCCCGATGCCGCATCGCTCGCGGCAGCGACGAAGCTGTCCGCGCCGATCATCGATCGCGTGACGAAGCTGCTCCAGCGCCAGAAGGTGCTGGTGCGCGTCGACACGCTGGTCTTTCACGAAGATGCGCTGAAAAAGTTGAAGCTGGATGTCGGAGCGCTGAAGAGCGCCGGCGGCGGGGCTGCGCGGATCGACGTCGCGACGTTCAAGGAACGGTTCGGCGTGACCCGCAAGTTCGCGATCCCGCTGCTCGAGTATCTGGACCGCGAGCGCGTCAGACGGCGGGTCGGCGACGCGCGCGTCGTTCTTTGAGTGCTATGACTTGTGGTCGTCGCCTTCCTTCATGCCATCCTTGAAGTTCTTCACCGCGCTGCCCATGCCGCGGGCGAGCTGGGGAAGGCGGTTGGCGCCGAAGATGAGGACGACGATGACCAGGATGACCAGCAGCTCTGGCAATCCGAGTGAACCAAACATGTTGTGCTCCAGCGAATTAACGCGAGGAACCGCATTGTACCACGTTCAGCCGAGCGCTTCCCGCAGGGCCCGGGCGGCGAGCCCCCACTCGCAGGTGCCGAGGAGCCGCCACTTGAGCGTCCGGTAGCTCTGGCGTCCGGCAATCAAATCGGCCATCACGCTCCGAACCGGCGCGCTCTGGCGCAGGGCGGCGACTAAGAGTCCCGTAAAGGCGGGCCGAAAAAAGGCGGCTTTCACGCGCGCCGCCCGGCGCAGCTCCGCGAAGGCCTCGTCGCGCACCCGCTGGTCGTAGGCCGACGGGCGGTCGTCCAGCAGCGCGGCTGCCAGCCAACCTCCGGACGCGAGCGCAAAGTAGATTCCCTCCCGAGTGATCGGATCCACCAGGCCGGCGGCATCGCCAGCCAACGCCCAGCGCGCGCCGGCGATTCGCAGACCGTCGAAATCGGCCCGGTCGAGCGTCGGGATCGGCCACGCATATGCTTGGAGCGGCGCCCCCTCCGCCAACCTCCCGCGCGTCGTCCACGCCATCGCACGGTCGCGGAGTTCACCGGACCCGACGCCCGCGTCGGCCGCGGCGCAGACGCCAATCGCCAGGTGATCGGGCCGCGGAAACGACCAGAAATATCCGGGAGGATCGGCGTCGAACTCGATGACGATCTCGGCGCTCGTCACGCCGCGCGCGAAGACGCCGGTGGCAATCGACAGCTGGCTGCGTGTGAACGGGCGCGCGACGCGCCGACGCACGATCCCGTTCGCGCCGTCGGCGCCGATGACGAACGCGGCGCGGCGCGGACCGGCGTCCGTCTCGAGACGCACGCCGTCCGCGGCGATCACGACGTCCCGCACTCGCGCGCGCTCGAGCATCGCGCCGGCGCGCAGTGCCGCGTCGAGAATGGCGGCATCGAACGCCGCGCGGCTGGCGACCACGAGTGACGCGTCGCCGAGCGGGACGACTGCCGACTCTGGACGCTCGGCTGAAGCCTCGCGCTCCAAATACGAGGAGCGCGAGCCTCTAGGCGAGCGAATAAATCGTGCCGAGCGGACGACCGTCCGCGGGAACGACGTGGCATTCACGGCGTCCGCAACGAGCGCCAGCGCGCGACCGGTTACCCCGCCTCCGCACGGTTTTTCACGCGGATGCGAGGGGTCGAACATCGTGACGCGGGCGCCGCCGCGCGCCAGCCGTTCGGCCGCCCATGCGCCAGCGGGTCCCGCGCCGACGACGGCGACATCCATCGTGGTAGATTACTCGCCTATGGTCGATACGGAGACCGCACAGTTCACCGTCGGCGTATTTCAGAATGCGGAGTGGGCGGGGAAGGGGCTCTCCGCGCTCAAGGACGCCGGATTCACCACGAACATGTTCAGCATTCTCGCGAAGGACGCGCCGGATGCCGCGGCGCTGGTGGAGAAGACGTTCGGCGTCAAAGGCGAACGCTTCGACGTCGCGAACCTCGGAGCGGTCGTTGCGCACGGCTCGATCGTCCAGACGCTGCAGGGCAGCGCGCGCGAACTGACGAAGCTTGGAATTGCCGGCAGCATGCGCCGCGTCGGGTTCCAGCCTCACGACGGCCGGATTTTCGAGGCGCTCACGGGACGTGGGGGCGTCCTGGTCGCTATCCAGACGGAGCCGCGCGCGGCGGATGCGCTTGCCATCCTTTTTTCTTACGGCGGGGGCAACGCCGCCATTGGAGCCTGGACAGGACGCGTCTAAGCCACAAACTACGGCAAACAGCCCTGCCGTTCGAGGCATTTCTTTTGCAGTTGCAGGGCTCGAACCGGTGCGCGAAAATATCTCTGAACCCATTTCGCTCCCGATGGCAGATATACCTCAGGCACCAGGGGTCGGAGAAAACCTTTCCGCCGGACATTTGTCCATTCACATCGAAGGGGCGCATCCCATCGAGATGCCGTTCCTTTTCGAGCAGCAGCAGAAGCGCATCGCTCCTGCTGCCGGCGCGTCATTTGTCGCCCACATCGTCGTCGTCGTCGGCATCATCCTGCTGATCAAGTACGCGCCGCGCGGGGAAACCAGCGCCGCCATCGTCAACGAGAAGCCCAGCGAGCACATCGTCTGGCTGAGCGAACCCGGACCGGGCGGTGGTGGCGGCGGCGGCGGCAACCAGATGAAAGAACCGCCGCGGCAGGCCGAGCTGCCCGGGAAAGACAAAATCACCGTACCGGTTGAAAAACCGAAGAAGCTCGAGCCGCCGAAGGAAGTGAAGAACGAGCCGCCGCCCGCGCAGTTGAACATTCCTGCGCTGACGATGGCCGCCGCGAAAGACATCCTGCCCGGCGCGATTGACGCGCCGCCAGGACCGCCCACGCTCTCGCAGGGCTCGGGCAGCGGCGGCGGCAGCGGAACGGGAACCGGCGGAGGAATCGGTCCCGGCAACGGCTCCGGACTCGGTCCGGGTTCAGGCGGCGGCACCGGCGGCGGCTTCTACAGACCGGGCAACGGCGTCCTGTTGCCGCAGTTGATCCGGGAGGTGAAGCCGGCCTACACCTCCGACGCGATGCGCGCGAAAGTACAAGGCACCGTCCTCGTGCAGTGCATCGTCAAGCAGGACGGCTCGGTCGGTGACGTCGAAGTCCTGCGTTCGCTCGACCCGACATTCGGCCTGGACCAGGAAGCCATCAAAGCCGCGAAGCAGTGGCGCTTCCGCCCCGGCACGCGCTTCGGCGAACCGGTCCCCGTCCAGATCACCATCGAGCTCACGTTCACGCTGCGGTGACGCAGCAAGTCGGAAGTCAGAAGTCAGAAGGAAGTTGGTAAGTACGCAACAAAGGCCCGGTGGCGCGAAAGCGCCGCCGGGCCCTTTGACTTCTGACTTCCGACTTCTGACTTGCAGGCTCTTAGTACATCCCGCCCATGCCGCCGCCGCCGGCCGGCATCGCCGGTTCCTTCTTCTCCTCGGGGATTTCGGAGACCAGCGCTTCGGTCGTGAGCAGCAGCGACGCGATGGACGACGAGTTCTGAAGCGCCGAGCGGACGACCTTCGCCGGGTCGATGACGCCGGCCTTGACGAGGTCCTCGTAGGTGTCGGTCAGCGCGTTGAAGCCTTCGGTGTCCTTCATATCGCGGACTTTCTGCACGACGATGGAACCCTCGTGCCCCGCGTTGGTGGCGATCCACCGCATCGGCTCCTCGATGGCGCGCGAGACGATGTTGACGCCGATCTGCTGATCGCCGTCGAGCTTCAGGTTCTTGAGCGCGCGGCCCGCGCGAATCAGCGCGACGCCGCCGCCCGGTACGATGCCCTCTTCGACAGCCGCCTTCGTCGCGTGCATGGCGTCCTCGACGCGGGCCTTCTTCTCCTTCATCTCGGTCTCGGTGGCCGCGCCGACCTTGATGACGGCGACGCCGCCGACCAGCTTCGCCAGACGCTCCTGCAGCTTCTCGCGGTCGTAGTCGGAGGTGGTGTCCTCGATCTGCGTGCGGATCTGCTTCACGCGGCCCTCGATGTCCTTCGAGCTGCCGGCGCCTTCGACGATCGTCGTGTTGTCCTTGTCGATGGTGACCTTCTTCGCCTTGCCGAGGTCCTCCATCTTGATCGATTCGAGCTTGATGCCGAGGTCTTCCGTGATGGCTTTGCCGTGGGTCAGGATCGCGATGTCCTCGAGCATGGCCTTGCGGCGATCGCCGAAGCCCGGCGCCTTGACGGCCGCGGCCTGCAGCGTTCCGCGCAGCTTGTTGACGACGAGCGTCGCGAGCGCCTCACCCTCGATGTCCTCCGCGATGATGAGCAGCGGGCGGCCGAGGCGCGCCACCTGCTCGAGCACCGGCAGCAGGTCCTTCATCGAGCTGATCTTCTTCTCGTGGATCAGGATGATCGGGTTCTCGAGCACGCATTCCATGCGCTCGGGGTCGGTCACGAAGTAGGGCGAGAGGTACCCGCGGTCGAACTGCATGCCTTCGACGACCTCGAGCGAGGTCTCCATGCTCTTGGCTTCCTCGACCGTGATGACGCCGTCCTTGCCGACCTTGTCCATCGCTTCCGCGATGATCTTGCCGATGGTGTGGTCGTTGTTCGCCGAAATGGTGCCGACCTGCGCGACCATGTTGCCGCTGACCGGCTTGGACATCTTCTTGAGGTCGGTGGTAATCGCCTCGACGGCTCTCTCGATGCCGCGCTTGATGTCCATCGGGTTCGCGCCGGCGACG
>DASQHH010000652.1:0-5233 GCA_035632195.1 Vicinamibacterales bacterium | reverse complement strand
CCCCTCGCGAGCGGCCCCTTCGTTCCGGAAAAGCTGACAGCTGACAGCCGACAGCGCAGCGTCAGTGTTTCAGTTGTTGTTGTTCGTGGCCTTCGCGCCGGTCTGCGGCGTCTTCGGGCTTGGACCGCCCTTGAACGTCATCAGGTGGTCGCGAATCGCCTTCATCTGCCTGAACGCGTCGCCGTCGAGTTCCGTGAAGGGCGACTTCGGCGCATCCGGCCAGAACTGCGGCATGCGCGTGCCCGGCAGAATGGTCGCCGGGTTCTTCAGCCAGTCGAGGATCCAGTCCGGATTCAGGCGCTCGGGCGCCATGCGGAGGTCGGGCGCCAGGTTCGACGTGTCCTGATCCTTCGGAATCGTCCCGAGCACATGGCACTTCTGACACAGCGCCTTTTCGAACAGCTGCTTGCCGACCGCCTCCTCCGCCGCCGTATTGACGATGTGCGGCGTCTGGAACGGGCCAGTGGTGTTCGAGATCGCGCCGAAGTAGCGGATGACACCGTTGATGTTCGGGTCGTCGAGGCCGAACGTCGGCATGCGCACCTTCAGCCACGGCCGGATCGTGATCGGACCGCGGATGAAGGCGTAGAGCCAGTCGGCCTGCACGCGCCCGCCCTCGGGCGTCAGCATCGGCGGACCGAGCGACGGGTCGGACACGAGCTTGACGAAGTCGCCGCCGTCGCCCTCGATGATGTGGCAGCCGACGCAGTTGCGCCGGTGGACGAACGTCCGGCCGTTGACGAGGAAGTCCGTGCGTGCGGACTGCGGCGCCATCGCCGCGGCCGGCTGGATCTCGCGCTGGAAGCTCATGATCGCCGTCACCAGGCGATCGATCTCGTCGTCGCTCAGCCCGAAGTCCGGCATGCGCAGCTTCTCGAGCGGCTGCAGGACGCGGCCCTGGTCGAAGATGCGCGGCTCGTGGAGCTTGCGCTTGAACCATGCGAGCTTCGACGTGTGCGGGATGTCGCTGATGAACGCGAAGTCGAGCCGCGTGACCAGCTTGCTCCCCTCTTCAGAGAGGTCGGTGCCGATCGACTGCGCGGTCTCGAAGCCTTTGATGTCGTGGCAGCTGAAGCAGCCGTAGCGGCCGATGGCGCGGCGCCCGAGCTCGACCTGCCGCTCCTGCGGATTCCACTTCGCGAGCTGCGCCTTGGCATCCTCGAACGGCATCACGTTCTTCAGGTAGTCGAGCAGGATCTCGTCGTTCGCTTTATCGTCCGGCATCGCTTTCGGCGCGTCGCCTGCCGGTCCCTTGAGGCCGGAGAGATACGTCGCGACGTCGGCCACCTGCTGGTCCGTCAGCCGCAGGTTCGGCATGTAGGTGTTCGGGCTGTAGTGCTTCGGATCACGGACCCAGTTGTAGATCCACTCGTAGGTCGTCTTGTTCCCGATGTTCTCGAGCGGCTGGCCGAACGTCCGGCGCGGTCCGATGCTCGACCGCTCGCCCTCGCCGACCACGTGGCAGCCCTGACAGCCGATCGACTTGACGATGTCCTCGCCGGCCTTAGCGTCGCCGTGCGGCGGATTCTTGACCGCGAACTCGTGCTTCTCCGAGTTGGCGAACAGGTACGTGACGATGGCGTTGATCTCGGTCTCGTTGCGGATGGCGCTGTTGGCCTTGTCCGGATCCTTGTCGCCGCCGTTGTTCGCGTTGTAGAAGAACTTCGGCATCCACGTGGTCGGTTTGACGGCGCGGGGATTCCTGATCCAGTTCTTCACCCACTCGGGTGTCAGCTTCGAGTCGATCTTGGTGAGAATCGGACCGGGCTTGCGCATGTTGGTGTCGAAGCCCTTGGTCTTGTGGCACGCATAACAGCCGGCCCGCTCGTACGTCGCGTACGCGATGTTCAGCTGCGTCGCGCTCGGGATGTAGACGTTCTGCTTGTGACACTTCGCGCACGACGCGCCGGTCATCTTCACCGGCAGCATCGGGTAGTCCCACAGGGGCGGCTGCTCCCAGTCGTACTTCTTTTCCCAGTCCGCCTGCTGCTTCTCGGTCGACGGGGTGTGCGCGGCGTCGCGGAAGCTGACGGACTGACCCATGCCCTCGTGGCACACGGTACAACCGACGCGGTCGATCGGATGCGGCGAGCTCCCGCCGAGATACATCTCGAGGTTTGGATGCGTCTTGTACGGCTGCGGGTAGCTCTCGTATCCCTTCTTGTCGATCGCCAGATGGCACGTCTGGCACCGATCCATCTTCGGCACGCGGATGAAGTTCACGTCGTCGACGACGTTGGGCAGGATGATCTGCTGGACCTTGAGCGTCGGCGCCATGAAGTCGAGCAGGGGCGCGTCGCGGAAGTAATCCTTCAGCGGGCTCGGCGCGATGACGTCGAGCCGCTTGCGGAGACGGTCCTGCTCGGCGTGGATTTCTTCGATCTGTTTGGCGGCGGCGGCGGCCTCTCCGGTGTACTTGCCGAGGTCAGCGGCGGCGGCGGCCTTGTCGGCGGTCGCCTTCTGCATGTCGAGATCGAGCTTGTCGAGCTGCGTCTTCTCGTCCTGCGCGGCCTTCTGCTTCTTCTGCACCGACGACGACTGCGGATCGGAGGCGCGGGTCGCCTCGAAGTCGTAGCGATCCTGATCGTAGGTCGCCTTCATGTAGTTGTAGTCGAGCGTCGCGCGGAACAGCTTGGTGTCGGCGTCTTTCACCTTGCCCTGCAGGTCGTCGACCTTCGCCTTGTTCGCGGCAATCGACTGGTTCGCCGCCTTCTCCTGCGCCTCGAGCTGGGCGAGCTTATTCCTGTCCACGGCGTTGTTGGCCGCGGTCAGCTGCGCGCGCGTCACCTGGATCTCGAGGTTGTTGAAGTGCCGCTGCGTGTTCTTCCAGTCGCGGTCGTAGTCGTCCCACACCATCCAGACGACCGACAGCAGCAGGAAGAGGCTCGTCGCCGCGAACACGACGTTCAGGAAGTCGACGTTGTAGGCGTGTCCGACGCCCTTTTTCCCTTCAGCCATACGTGTAGGGCGGGCCTTGAGTCCCGCCGACAGCCCTCAGATGTTGAAGAAGATTTCCGGAATCGCCACGATGTATTTCAGGTTGAAAATCCAGCGCGCCAGCATCTTCGCCGGCAGCGACATCATCATGAGGAACAGGAACGCCGTCACGTAATAGCGCGGCGCTCCCAGCTTCCCGTAGTACGTCTTGAACGCGGTCTTCGCGAGGATGACCGGCAGGGCGAACACGTAGAACAGCACCAGGATGATTCCTGGCAGCTCCCGCACGATCCACAGGCTCGGGTAGCCGGTCCGCAGCATGCGCACCCAGAAGTACTCGGACAGGTTGACGTTGGTCAGCGCGGCCAGCTTGTGGATGTCCCAGTACTCGAACGGCCCGAAGAAGTTCCAGTTCGGCCCGCGCAGGAACGTGCCCAGCACGATGAGCGACGACCACAACACGGCGAATCCGAACAGGAACAGCGTGATCTCCGCCCTTCGCTCGTTGAACGTGAAGTAGCCGTTGCCCTTCGGGTTCTTGTCGACGTACGGGATGCAGATCAGCCCGACGATGATCAGCCCGGGCAGGACGACGCCGGCGAGCCACGGGTCGAAGTAGACCAGCATCTCCTGCAGCCCGAGGAAGTACCACGGCGCTTTCGACGGGTTCGGCGTGTTGGCGGGGTTCGCCGGCTGCTCGAGCGGCGCCTTCAGAAAGATCGACCACACGATCAGAATGACCGAGCAGACGATGAGCGAGATGAGCTCGGTGTACACCAGGTCGGGCCACACCCACACGCGGTCCGACTCCGCCTTCTCGATCGGGCCGGCGCCCGCGGCGATCCGGCGGTCGTTGAGCACCCCCTCGCGGATCGAATACCAGACGAAGAACACGAGCAGGAAGATGAGGCCGACGATCGGCACGTTGTCCGGCTTGGTGACGATCAGCCGGAAGTTGGGATCGAAGGACCCGATCGCGAAGAACGCGCCGAGGAACCCGAGCACGCCGTACCCGACGGCGTTCGACGCGATCTTCTCGCGCTTCCACAGCAGCAGGAACAGCAGCACGACCGCGCCGAGGAAGAACAGGCGCGGGTCGAACATGAAATTCAAAAAGGCCTTGATGGCTCCCATACGCACCTTATCGCCGGGCCCGAAAGCGCCCGGCCTACACGTCTAAAGCGGACCCGAGATGCCGCCGTCCTTGTGCACACGCCAGAAATGGACCGCCATCAGCACGGCGATGCCGAGCGGCAGACCGACGCAGTGCAGGACGTAGAACCGCAGCAACGCGCCTTCGCCGACGAACGTTCCGCCCAGCAGGGCGAACCGCGCATCGTCGGCGGAGTGAATCAGCGGCACGTCGCCGAGGCGCAGGAGCGCCGCGCCCGGACCTTCGTGGCCGAGGAACGGCGTCGCGCGCGCCATGTTCGAGCCGACCGTGATCGCCCAGATGGCCAGCTGGTCCCAGGGCAGGAGATACCCGGTGAACGAGAGCAGCAGCGTCAGGACGAGCATGATGACGCCCACCGACCAGTTGAACTCGCGCGGCGGCTTATAGCTGCCCGTCATGAAGACGCGGAACATGTGCAGCCATACCGTGATGACCATCGCGTGCGCGCCCCACCGGTGCATCTCGCGCATGATGCCGAGCGGCACGTGCTCGCGCAGGCCCACGATGTCCGTGTAGGCGTACTCGAGCGTCGGCCGGTAGTAGAACATCAGCAGCAGGCCGGTCAGCGTGAGCGACAGGAACAGGAAGAAGCTCAGCCCGCCCATGCACCACGTGTAGCGCAGCTTCACGCCGCTCTTCCGGATCCGCACCGGGTGCAGATGCAGGAAGATGTTCGACAGCATCACGAGGACGCGATTGCGGTCGTTGTCCACCCGCCCGTGGCGGAAGATCGACGTCCACGCCTGCGTCTCGGTCAGCCAGTTCCAGCCCGCCGTCAGCGGACCGACTTTCGGTTCTACCGTCTTGGTATCAGCCATTGTTCGTTTTCACACGCTCGGCTAAGCCGCGCGCTCCGTAATTCCGCGACGCGCCCATGGCGCGCGAGGCTCTAGCCGAGCGCGATTACGCCTTCAGAAACGCTTCGGGATCCGACCATTGCCCCAGCTCGTACTGGAAGTGCCGCGATTTGTCGACGAGGATCTGGCCGTCGTCGGCGAGCACGACGCGCGCGCGCTCGAGCGGCCGCGGCGCCGGACCCTCGAAGTTCACGCCGCTGATCCGGTAGCCGCTGCCGTGACACGGGCACTTGAACTTGTTCTCGGCGGCCAGGAAATTCGGGGT
>DASQHH010000651.1:0-4193 GCA_035632195.1 Vicinamibacterales bacterium | reverse complement strand
AGCGGCGATCCGATCGTGCCGACGAACGACCCGTAGTTCACCTGGTTCGTCAGGTTGAACACGTCGAGGCCGAGCGTCAACGCGCGGTCCTCACCGGCGTGCTTCCGGAGCGACAGGTCGCGGGCGACGCGCAAATCGAGGCTGGCGAAGCCGGCTCCCTCGAGCGTATTGCGCGCGACGCCGGCCGGCCGCGCCCGTCCGCGCCCATTGTTGAAGATGTCCTGGCCGAGGAGTTCGGTATACGGTCCGGCGGAGTTCATCGTCAGGCCCAGCCCGATGTCCGCGATCTTGCGCGGCGTCAGCCGTCCGAGCAGCACCAGCCGATGCCGCCGGTCGAAGTCGGCGCGGGCGTATTCGCCCGTCAGATCGTAATCGTCTGCCGGGAACCACGCGATGCCGTTCGTGTCGTTGTAGGCGCGGCTCAGCGCGTACTGCGCCTGGCCGTTGAACCATTTCGTCATCCGCCCACGGATCGTGACGGAGAGCGAGTCGCTTTCCTGACGCCCGTTGGATTCGATCTCCCGGACGACACCGAGCGACGGGTCCGGCCGGGCGAGATAGAGCGGCGGCGCCGGGGCGTTGACGTCGCGCGACCGAAACAGGTTGAAGCCGTGCGATCCGGTGTACGTCACCGACAGCGTCGTGGCCTTCGCCAGCTGGTGATCGACGCCCGCGCTCCACTGCAGGGTCTGCGGAATCTGGACGTCGGACGCCAGCTGCACGATGCTCGGCGGCTGGACGGCGGCGGTCGCCGTGACGAACGGATTCGGATAGGCCGGATTCTCGATCACCGTCTTCACCAGGCCGCCCGGCTGGTAATGCAGCAGATCCGCGATGGCCACCGGGCCGCTGCGGTCGTTGAAGACGCCGGCGCCGGCGCGCAGGACGTTCGTCTTGTTCGTTCCGGGCGCATACGCGATCGACGCGCGCGGGGCGACGTTGTTCGTGTCGTGGAAGTAGTTCTGCCAGTCGTAGCGCACGCCGTACGACAGCGTGACGCCTGGCTTCCACTGGAAGTCGTCCTTGATGTACGCGCCGATCTGCTTCTCGAGGAAAGCGAGGTTGCCGTTCCCCTGCTGCTGGATGAAGGCGTATGGGAGCCCGGCGGCATAGGACGGAAGATCGGCAAAGTAGAACGTGCCGCCGACGTTCGTCCGGTCCTCGAAACCGCGGCGGCTCCAGTCCGGCACCTGTAAGCCCGTCTGCACGAGGTGCCGGCCTTTCGTCCACGCGAGACTCGCCGTCGCTTGCATGTGGGTCTCGGTCCGCGTCAGGTTGCCCTGGGCTCCTCCGCCGGTAAAGGCGCCGGCGACGACGATGCCCGGATCCGGCGACACGCTGACCGTCGGCTCGCGCTCGTGTCCGACCAGGATCTGAAATTGCGCGAGCAAGGTCGGGTGGATCAGTGTCTGCTGGGTATATGTGACCTGCTCCTCCATGTGCTGGAAGTTCGTGCCGGCCGTCGCCAGCGTCGTCCCGCCGACGCCCCGGTTTTCGCTGCTCTCGTACTCGATGTTGGGGCGGATGGAGATGGTGGTCTCCGTACTCACCTGATGGGTGATGCTGGCGGATGCGAGCGACTGGCGGTTCGGCTGCGGCGCGAACTCCTGGATCGTGCCTGCCACTCCGACGGCAAACACGAACGCCTGCTGGTCTTCGACCTGATCGTGCCCGGACAGAAAGAACGACGCCTTGCCGGAACCGGTGACCGGCCCGCCGAGCGACCCCTCGAGAATGTGTTTCCGATCCTGAGGCTTGCTTGTTGCGAACGCGTTCCGCGCGTCGAGCGCCGCGTCGCGGAAGAAGAGGTTGCCTTCGCCGTGGTAGTCGGCCGAGCCCGGTTTGGTGAGGATCTCGATCCGGCCGCGGCCGGGCCGCGCGTATTCCGCGGAGTACGGGTCCTGATTGATCTTGATCTGTTGGACGGCCGATGCGCTGACCCGCAGCGCGCTGACTTCCATGCCGTTGACCACGACGGTTGGACCGGCGTTGCCGAGTGCGCCCGCGTCGAGGAACCGCGAAATCGTTCCGACGAGGTCCTGATCGAACACCGGCAGGCTGGCGAGCAGCGAACTGTCGACGGTGACCGCGTCGGAATTGGCGGCGGCGGTTGCGTTCACCTCGGCCGCGTTGGTGACGGTGACCTCCTGCTTGACAGACGCGAGCGGCAGCGTGATCCGAAGGGGCCCGGGCGCCCGAGCGCCGACCGTGACTCGGGCGGTCGTCGGCTCGAAGCCCTCATACGCGACGTGGACCTCGTAGCGGCCTTGCGGAACGAGCTCGAAGCGGAAGTTCCCCGCGGCGTCCGTCGTGGTCTGCTGCACGGCGGCGCCCGCGGTCGTCGTAAGGCGGACGTCGGCGTTGGGCAGGACCGCGCCGGTGGCATCGACCGCGACGCCCGTGATCGCTTGCGCCAAGGGACGTTGTCCGTTCACGCTCGCGTTCAGTACGAGCACAGCCACGCTGATCAGGGCCAGGCGCACAGCATGAATCCTACGCGGCCGTCGATGAATGGAGGATGACTGGATCGCGGCCCCTTCATCGCGCGTTCATCCGGCGTCTCTATACTGCGCACATCATGCGTGCTTCACTGACACTGGCAACGATCTCGATGTTCGCCGCAGCATCGGTCGGCGCGCGAGCGCAGGAGACCAGCCGCAAGGGGCTGCAGCTTCGGGATCTTCCGGCGAGCGTCCAGAAGACGGTCCAGGACAACCTCAAAGGAGCCGCGATCAGGCGCATCGGCCGGGAAAAAGAAGAGGGAGTCGATCAGTACGAAATCGAGACGGTTTTCAACGGCCACGCACGCGACTTCAACGTCGACATCGCCGGCCGACTCCTTGTCGTCGAAGAGACCACGACACTCGACGCGATTCCGGTAGCGGCGAGAACGGCGATCCTCAAGAGAGTGGGTGGCGGGAAGCTGACGACGGTCGAGACGGTCGCGAGATCGGGCCAACCGCTGCGTTACGAGGCCGCATACCGGGATGCGTCAGGCAAACGCCACGAGATGCTCGTCGACCCGGACGGCAGGCAAGCGAAGGACTGACATTCGCGGCGGAGCCGCCGAAAGCCGACATCCTGCGTTCAGGCGAGACGGCGCCGTATCGTCGACACGAACTGCAACAGATCATTCAGACGATGTTCCACCACGTCCCGCACCACGGCGAGGTCCACATCGTCGTACTCATGAACGAGCACGTTGCGGAAGCCGACCATATTGCGAAGGGTCGCCGCAAGCGCGGCGTCGAGCCACCCGGCGCGCTCGATGAGATCGAACAGTTCCCGATTGGTCCGCGGCTCGCCGAGCCGCTCGTCGGACACGATGTGGGACGCCACGTCGACGGCGGCCTGAATCGCGAGCTGCAGGGTGTGCTCGACGAACCGCTCCTGACGGAGATCGCTGGCGATCTCCGCCGGTTTCGCGAGACGCTTCAGCTCGGCGACGCAGGTTTCGATCCGCGCCAGCCGTTTGGCGATGAGGTCAGGATCGGTCATTGCGCCGGTCCGCGCTGTGCCCGGTAGCGCCGCAGGATCGGCGCGAGGTCGTCGGCTTCGTTGCGTGTGCGTACTTCGTATCGAATTCGCGCCGGCCGATCGCGGTCGACCACGACGCGCCCGTCGCGCTGCACACGGATGCGGAGGTCGACCGGCGCACGATTCAAGACGACCACGTCGACGTGCCGGCCCAGGCGGCGTTCCAGCTCCCCTTCGAGGCCGTAGGGCTGCGCGGCGAACGTCGAGGGAGGCGTTTCGTCGAAGAGCACTGCGACGTCGACGTCGCTGCCGGCCCGATCCTCGCCGCGCGCGACGGAACCGAATACGTACACCGCCACAACGCCGGGCACCGTTCGAAACACGTCGACGACATGGCGATCGACGTCGGCGGGCATGACGACTCGATTATATGGCCCGGTCCGTTCCGCGTCACGGCCGCCCCCACGCTCGACTGCCCTTGCGGCGGCAGCTGTGTTTGACATTCTAATGGAAGCGGCTAAACTCCATTGGCATGTCTAACGAAGAGCCGCCGAAAGCCGACATCCTGCAGGGAACGCTTGATCTGATGGTCCTCCGCACGCTGGATGTGCTGGGACCGCTGCACGGCTACGGCATCGCGCGCCGGATCGAACAGATCAGCGGCGAGCTGCTCAGCGTAAATCAAGGAACACTGTATCCCGTCCTGTTGAAGCTGG
>DASQHH010000650.1:0-2683 GCA_035632195.1 Vicinamibacterales bacterium | reverse complement strand
ACCGGCGCTCGGGCGCGGATCGGGCTGGGCCATGGCATCGAGGATCTCCGTGGCCTGCATCTCCGTCGCGATGTGCGTTACGACCTGCTTGAACTCGCCGATCTGCGCGCCGCGCAGAGCGTGGACGAGTCGAATCGTCATCCGCCATTCGAAGAGCAGCACGGCCACCGTCAGGAACGGCAGCGTGCCCGTCGACGCGGTGCCGTGCTGGAGTTTCTCGAGCGTCTGGAGCGTCAGGGCGGGAAAGTCGTAGAGCGTGTGCAGCAGGACCGGAACGGCGAATGCCTTCGTCCAGTTCGATGCCTGCGCGCTGACGGCGCCGAACCGCGTCTGCCCGGCGTAGTAGCCCATGATCGCGCCCATGAAGGCGTGGCCGGGCACGGCGGTGAGGCCGCGCAGGACCGCGACGCGCAGGCTGTGCTGCTCGCTTGCGACGTACAGCAGGTTCTCGAGGCTCGCGAATCCGAGCGACGCGACGGCACCGTAGACGATGCCGTCCATCGGTTCGTCGAACTCCCGGCTGCGCATGCCGATGAACACGACGACGGCGAGCTTGAACAGCTCCTCGGGCACGGCGGCCCCGAAGAGGGCGTGCAGCAGGCCGTGCTCGTACGGCAGTTGGGCAAGCGGCGCAATCAGCTTCTCGACGCCGAACTCGATGGGAATCACCGGCCCGCAGATCAGGACGCCCCAGCCGAACGTCGTCCACAGCATCCGCGCCGGTTCGGGATTCAGATCCCGCGCTCGAAAATAGGCGAGGAGCAGGAACGTCGGTACGACGGCGAGCGCGACGGTGACCGCGGCGATCACCGCGACGACTGCTCTGCAGCCTGCCGGATCAGGCCGAGAACCCCGGGCGCGGCTGACGCGCGAGGTATTCGTTCGCCGACGGCACGTTCGTGATCCGCATGTTCGCGCCGTCGTATTCGAGCCTGCGTCCGGCTTTCAGCGCGACGATCCCGAGCAGCATCACTTCGGTCAGTTTCGCCGCGTACTCGAACGGGCTCGACGACTGCGCTTTGCCCTTGGCCGCGTCCACCCAGTTCATCTCGTGGTTCTCGTTCGGGATGCGCGGCAGCTTCTGCGCCGGCCTGCCGAACGACTTGTGCAGCGACTCGGGCAGCAGCCGCGGCCTGGCGCCGTAGGTCTCGTGCAGCAGCTTGCCCTTGCTGCCGATGAGGAGCGCGCCGCCGCCGGGATTGAGCGATTAGTTCTCCGCCATCTCGACGGGCTTGGCCGGCGTCAGCCCGCCGTCGTACCATGTGAGCTTCACAGCGGGCTTCCCATTCTTCGCGGGGAAGTGATACATCGTCATCGTCGCGTGAGGGAAGGTCACGCCGTTGAACGGGGTCGACACGGTTTCGATCGTCACGGGATAGCCGAGGTCGAGCGCCCACATCGTGTGATCGATCAGATGCGCGCCCATGTCGCCGAGCGCCCCGCAGCCCCAGTCGGTCCAGCCGCGCCAATTGAACGGGTGATAGATCGGGTGGTACTCGACAGCGGGCGCGATGCCGAGGAACAGCTCCCACGCGAGACCCGACGGCGTCGCATAGTCGCCCGCGAGCGCGTTCGCGATGCGCGTCGTGACGCCGGGGCCGTTCCACCGCAGCTGCTCGAGCGGCGTCTGGCTGCGCTGCGGCCGCGGGATGCCCTGAGGCCAGTAGCCGAGCGGGCGATTCGTCCAGATGTGGACGTCGGTGACGTCGCCGATGGCGCCCGCCCACACGTATTCGACGGCGGTACGCGCCTCGTCCCACGAGTGGCCCTGGTTGCCCATCTGGGTCGCGGCCTTCGTCGCCTTCGCCTTCTTCGCGAGCGAGCGCGCTTCCGCGACCGACCACGTCAGCGGCTTCTGGACGTAGACGTGCTTGCCGAGATCCATCGCCGCCAGCGCAATCGTCGCGTGCATGTGGTCCGGCGTGGCGATGACGACGCCGTCGATGTCCTTATGCTTGTCGAGCATCTCGCGGAAGTCGGTGTAGCGCTTCGCGCCCGGCACTTTCTCCTTCAGCCGCTGCAGCGCGCCGATCTGCATCGTGGTCCTGGCGCGTTCGATCTCGGTCAGCGGCCGCGTCTGCAGCGGCTGCTCTTCGCCGCGCGCGGAAGCGGGCGGACGGAACTCGACGATGTTGTCCTGCAGGCGCTTCTGCTGCGACTGGATGTCGCGGTCGAGCGACTCGAAGCCGCGGTTCGCGTACTCCCAGTCCACGTCGCACAGCGCGACGATGTTCTCGGTGGAGAGGTTGACGAGGTCGCTGCGCCCCTGCCCGCCGACGCCGACCGCGGCGACGTTCAGACGGTCGCTCGGCGCCGCCATGCCCCGGCCGAGCGCGCTGCGCGGAACAATCGCGAGCCCCGCTCCGGTAATCGCCGCGTTCTTGACGAGCTCGCGTCTGGAAATGGACATGGCACCCTCTGCGGAGATTATTGCGGATTGCGAATCGCGGATTGCGGATTAATTTTCGATTGCCGATTCTCTGATCCCGTCAATCTTCAATCAATCCCCAATCATCGATCCGCAATCCGCAAGATGACGAATGCCGACGCCCGGAGCGCTCGCCGTCATTCGTCTCGTAGCGCGACCATCGGGTCGACGCGCGCCGCGGCGCGTGCGGGCAGATAGCCGGCGAGCGAAGAAACGACAATCATCAGCAGCGCCGAAACGGCGATGGTCGCCGGG
>DASQHH010000649.1:0-2838 GCA_035632195.1 Vicinamibacterales bacterium | reverse complement strand
TTCGATCCCGCGACTTGATGCGGAACTTGATCAACTTCCCGTCATACAGGAAGACGGTTCCATCGCGCTCACTTCGTGGCGGAGCCTCGTCATCGCTACGTCCGCTGAGACGACAACTGCTGCAATCGCGATGCGGGCAGTGACCGCCATCGTTATCAACCAGGATTGCGACAACATAAGGAGTCCGGACATCACTCTTTGCGAGATACGCGACTTCCGGACCGTCGAGAAGATGGCAAAGGATGCTAAGACCGCCAAAGCGTGGGTCAGCATCGTCACGAAGCAGGCACGAGTCAATCAGAAATGGTTCTATCTGCCAGCCGATCCAACCGTCGGCTTCGACACGCCAATGGGGGTTGACTTTCAAGGGATCACACGCGTGAGGCGCGAAGATATCGACGCGATGAGGACTGATTTTCGTGTCGGACGAGTCGACGGCGTCGCGCTCGATCATTTCAGAGAGCGCCTTAGCGAGTTCTTTAGGCGCTACGCGTATGACGAGTGGTACCCGCTTACGAAAGAGCAATTCGACGCTTACCGCGCTGAAAAGCCGGAGCCAATCAAGCCATACGATTGGCAGAACGGCACTCGCTAGCTAGTTTCCTCCGTCAGCCAAGTCATATTCACATACAGTGCGCAGGCCGGCAGATCGTCGTTTGGTACGTCAACGCCGCGACCTCGCAACTCGGCGCGTACGTAATCTCCTGCAATGGCCATGAGCGTCCGCCTTAGCTCCCGCCGCGGCTCCGCGTGATCGTTCCGGATGGCCTGTAGCGCCCGCTCCGACTTCCCCGTCTTGTCCACTAACTCCCGAATGGGAATCTCGCGCAGCACCGGCGTCACGTGCAGCCGGAACGGGTCGCGCCGCGGGTCCGGATACTCGTTGATCACTTCCTTCGGGTCGTGGATCAGCCCCGCCTGCACGTCCTCCAGTCGGTTGCCTTCTTTGCCAAGGTAGGTGACCGACAGCTCGCGTACGGGGCGCCGCCCGAGTACGCCGCGCGTCTGGCGGCCGCAGCGCTGACCGTCAGCGCCAAGCGCCGTCGTATCCGGGTGGGTTCGGTACTCGCGCAAGACATCGCCGTATGTCTTCACGCCGATCGCGCTCGATGGACCATCCTCCGTGGTGACCATGTACGTGCGGCGGGCCTTCGAGTGCATGTCGGTGTAGACGATGTTCAGCCACTCGGACGGATCCTCCGCGTACGGGGCGAACAGGTGGAAGCGCAGCGGACTCACGTCCTCCGGCAGCGACGTTGCCGCGACGTGCGGCGACATGATGAAGTTGAAGGGCTTCACCTGGTCGACGTACAGCCTGCCCTTGTTCAACGTGTCGAACGTATGGAATAGCTTCGGGGTGCTCACTGTAATCTGTGTCATCGCCGGCGCCGCGAGCCAGGGAAGCGCCGGACTTGAGATCCCGACGTCTTCACAAACGATGGACTCCGAAGCGCTCTGCATCCACTCCTTCCGGTCGCTGTTCGGATCGAGCGGGTTCAGCAGGTGGCCGAGCCCATGTTCGGAGTTCTTGCGCAGCATCGGCGCGGCGCCGTGTTCCTCATCGCCCCCCTCATCGTCAGCTTCGGTGCTCTCCGCGTCGTGCTCCCACCTTAGGAGTGGGCGCCCGTCCTCTGCCCGATTGAACAGCGCGTATCGCTTTGCGCTGATCGCGTCGATGTGGAGCTGGGTCCGCGGGCAGCTCGCCGGATCGTGCTCGTGGTCAACGGCATTGACGTGTTCGGCGGCATAGTTCTCATCCTCCAGCTTCAGGATCGAGCCCGTGACTGCGTCACGGTCGTACGGGCTCAACGCAGCAAACAGCTCGCGGATCTCCTCGACGTCCGCCCACGAGAGCGCCTGCACCGCCTCGGCTTCATCCGCCAAGCGCTCCCTGCCACCGACGCACGGAACTAGGCCGCCCCGTTCAGACGCGACGATCGCCATCGAGTCGGTGTCGCACATTACGTACTCGCCGTGGCGGTCGGCGACGCACCGTTCCAGCATCGCCAGCATCAGGCGCGCCGCCGCAGTGATGCACGCGGCCATCGGCGCAAAGAAGAACTCGCCGGGATCTTCGGGACCGGCGACCTTGCACGAGAACGACGAGTCGAGCCCGAACACGGTCACGTCCGCCTTCTGACCGGACGGCAGATCGCGCCGGTCCATCTGTGCGAAGATGCCGTAGCTGGACGAGTTCGCCAGCACCTTCAGGAACTTGTTCAGCGCCTCCCGGTCTTCGGCCGGCAGATCGAGCTGCGTGTCGAGGCGGCGGCGCTCTTCGATGACGGCTTTGAAGAAATCCTGCGTTCGCGGATCGACGCTCACGGTCCCGCGCAGCGTGGTCGGGTGAAGGCCGCGCAGCCGGCCCTTCGGGCGAAGGCGAAGGGCGCGCACGATGCGCGGGGAATGCCTGGAAAGCAGCTTTGCGGCGACTACGTCCGGCAGGGCGTACCAGCGTCCATCGGCGGCGTGCAACGGGTTGATCCCGATCTGCCAGGCTGTGCCCTCGCCGCTGTAGGCGCCACGCACCGGCAGTATCTCCCCTCTTGGCTCGACTTGTACGAGCACAGGAAACGTGCGCCAGGTCTCGGGCTGGAAGCAGTCCTCGAGCTCGACGCGCTGAACGAAGTTCCTGACGGCCTCGGTGTCGTCAACGACCTCGATCTTCCCGGCCGTGAGCAGCTTCCACAGTCCCATCAGCGCGTTCACCGTCGGATACATGGATAGGAAATCGACGTAGACGATCGGCAGCGCGACACGGCGTACGTGGCACTCGGCGCGGCCGCCGTAAAACGCTGTCATCGCATAGCCGAGTAGTTGGTTCAGGTCGAGCCCGTC
>DASQHH010000648.1:0-29172 GCA_035632195.1 Vicinamibacterales bacterium | reverse complement strand
CGATTCGAACACACCGCCGAAGGTGGACGTGCAGCCGGCGTCGGCGACCGTCACCGCCGCGGGTCTGACGACGACGTTGACGCTGTCGGCAACCGACGACGGTCTTCCGGCGCGGCGCGGCCAGCCGGTGGGCATGACCGTGCTGTGGACGAAGTACCGCGGGCCAGGCGACGTCACCTTCAGCTCCGAACGCGCGAAGCTCATGAACGGGAAGACCTCGACCACCGCGGCGTTCACCGAACCTGGGGACTACATCCTGCAGGCCGTCGTCGATGACGGTTCGGGAGAGACGGCTGGTCAGTTCGGCTATCACTGCTGCTGGACCAATGCACAGGTGAGAGTCTCGGTGAAGGGTCAATCCCGTCAATCAACCAATCAATCCGCAATCCGCATTCCGCAATCCGCAATTCCGGTGTTTACCAGAGACGTTGCTCCGATTTTCCAGAAATCGTGCCAGACATGCCACCACGCCGGAACCTCCGCGCCGATGTCGCTCGTGACGTACGACGAGGTGCGTCCGTGGGCGCGCTCGATCAAGCAGCGGGTCGCCAGCCGCGACATGCCGCCGTGGCACCTCGACAAGACCGTCGGCATCCGCCACTACAAGAATGATCGGTCGCTGCGAGACGACGAGATCGACACGATCGTCCGCTGGGTCGACGCCGGCGCGCCGCTGGGCAATCCGGCGGACATGCCGAAGCCGCTGGAGTTCCGACCGGAAACCGACTGGTTCATCGGCGAACCGGACTTGAAGGTCACCACGCCGAACGACTTCACAATGTACGCGAAGGGCCCGGACTGGTGGATCGATCAGTTCGCCGAAGTGACCATCGACGAGGATCGCTGGATCAAGGCGATGGAGATCAAGCCGAGCAATCCGAAGATCGTCCATCACGCCGTCGTCTACGCGATCGAGCCGGACGCGCCGGACGGCACGCCCGAGACCGGCATCCAGCTGCACGAGTACGCGGTCGGCAAGTACGGCGACATCTTCGGCGAGAACACCGGCAGGCTGCTCAAGAAAGGCACGAAGCTCCGCTTCGACATGCACTACTTCGCGATCGGATCGGAACAGCACAACAAGACGACGATCGCGTTCAGGTTCTATCCGAAGGGCGTCGTGCCGAAGTATCAGGTGCGCTCGTACGCGATCCGCAACATCCCGAACGACGATCTCGAAGTGCCGCCGAACACGCTGATCCGGACGGACGGCTACTTCCGCCTGCCGCGCAATGCGCGCATCGACTCGTTCCAGCCGCACATGCACATGCGCGGGCGCGGCTTGGCCGTCGAGGCCATCGATCCGCAGACCAACCGCACGATGACGCTCAGCTCGGTCGACCATTTCGACTTCAACTGGCACATCAACTATGTGTACGCCGACGACGAGGCGCCGCTGCTGCCGGCGGGCACGGTGCTGCACCTGATCGGCGTCCACGACAACACCGCAGCGAACCGCCGCAATCCGGATCCGAACATGTGGGTCGGCTTCGGCGAGCGCAGCGTCGACGACATGCTGCAGGTCTGGCTCGACATCGTGTATCTCGACGACGCGGACTTCCAGCGGATGGTCGAGGAACGGAAGGGTAAGCCGGCGTCGAGTACGGGCGGGCAGCAGCGCCACTAATCGGAGGACGAGCCTTCAGGCGATCGCTCGGCTAAAGCCTCGCGCTCCGTCATTGGTTGTCATGGTTGTTGCGACGAGGGCTCGTTCACGGTGAACGTCTGACCCGCGACGGTGAGCGTGGCCGACCGCGGCATGCCGTCGCCGTTCGCGGCGGCATTGAACGTCACCGTACCGCTGCCGGTTCCTGACGCGCCATTGGTGATCGTCAGCCACGGCGTGTTCGACGCCGCGGTCCAGCTGCAGTTCGCCGCGCTCGCCGTGACCGTCACCGTCCCGCCTCCCCCACCCGGCGGCACATCCTGGCTCGCCGGCGAAATAGAGAACGTGCACGGCGGCGGCGCCGCGCCCTGCGACACGGTGAAGGTCTGACCGGCGATCGTCAGCGTGCCGGTCCGCGCTGGTCCGCTGTTGACGGCGGCGCCGAAGCCGGCCGTGCCGCTGCCCGTCCCGGACGACCCGGACGTCACCGTCAGCCAGTCGCCGTTGTTCGACGCGGCGGTCCATGTGCATGAAGGACTGCTCGCGGTGACCGTCACCGTTCCGGCCCCGCCGGCCGGGTCGACAGTCTGGTTCGTCGGCGAGATCGAGAACGTGCACGGAGGCGGCGGCAGGGCAGCCTGCGAGATCGTGAACGTCTGGCCGCCGACGGAGATGGTGCCGGACCGCGCGGCGCCGCTGTTGGCCGCGACGCTGAAGCTGACGGTGCCGTTGCCGCTGCCGGACGCGCCTCCGGTAATCGAGATCCAGGTCATGCCGGCGGCCGCGTTCCACGAGCACCATGCCCCGCTCGCAACTGTGAACGATCCGCTGCCGCCGCCGCTGTCCACCGACTGGCTCGCGGGCGACAGCAAGTAGCTGCATCCCGCCGCGGCCTGGTTCACCGTGAAGGTCTTCCCGGCGACCGTCATCGTGCCGGTGCGAGCCGCGTCGGTATTGGCGGCGACGGTGTACGCCACTCGCCCGCTGCCCGTGCCGGACGCGCCGGCGGCGATCGTCAGCCACGTGACGTTCGAGATTGCCGTCCATACGCACGTCGGATCGCTCGCGGTCACGCCAATCGATCCCGACCCTGCCGCCGGGGACTCCGAATCGCTCAGAGGATTGATGGAGAACGTGCACGTCAGCGGCGTCGGTGTCGGCGCAGGTGCCGGCGCTTCGGCCTGCGAGATCGTGACGGCCTGACCGGCGACGGTCACGACACCACTGCGTGCGGCTCCGGAGTTCGCGTCAATCGCGAGCGCGACGGATCCCGGCGCGCTACCGGTCGCTCCGCCGGTGACGTGAATCCACGGCGCCTGGCTCGCCGCGGTCCATGCGCATCCCGCCAGCGTGGAGACGTTCACCGTGACGCTGCCGCCCGGCGCGGACACCGACGGGTTGAGCGGCGACACGGCAAACAGGCACGGCGCCGCCTCCTGCGAGACGGTCACCTGCGAACCGTTGACCTCGAGCGTTCCTTTTCGTGCGGTCGGGACGCCGTTGGCGTCGACGCGGTACGAAACGGTTCCACTTCCCTGCCCGCTGGATGCCGAGGTGAGGGCAATCCAGTTCACTTCGCTCGACGCGTCCCACGTGCAATCTCTCGTCGTCGAGATGCCGAGCGATCCGGTGCCGCCGGCCGCCGGTGCGGTCGTCAAGCTGCTGTCGACGGAGACCTGACACTTCGGCGCACTGGGGGACGTCGACGAAATCTCCGTGGCGCGGCCGCACCCCGACGCGAGCAGCGCGAGAGCCGCCACGAAGACTCGAAGACACGAAGTCCTTCGTGTACAAAATGGGCTTCGTGGCTTCGTGACTTCGCGGCGAGCCAACCGCTGAGTGCGCATACGGCAGACTTCGCAGCTGCAAGCGCTTTGCCCAACCTTGCACAGTTGCTCGACAGTACTGCGTTTTTCAGCGACACTCAGCTGAAGAGGAACAGGAGCGCGAAGGCTTCAGCCCGGCGGTATGAGCGACATCGAGATCTACGACACCACGCTGCGCGACGGCACGCAGGGCACCGGAGTGACCTTTTCCGTCGCGGACAAGCTGCGGATCGCCGAGCGCCTCGACGCATTCGGTGTGCACTACATCGAAGGCGGCTGGCCCGGCTCGAATCCACGCGACATCGAGTTCTTCGCCGAAGCGAAGCACCGCCGGTTCGCGCGCGCGCGGCTGGCGGCGTTCGGATCCACGCGCCGCAAGGACGTCAAGGTCGAGCACGACGAGCAGGTCAGGCTGCTCGTCGACGCGCAGACGCCGGTCGTCACGATCTTCGGCAAGACGTCGCTGCTCCACGTTCGCGAGGTCCTGCAGACGACGCCGGAGGAGAATCGCGCGATGATCGCGGATACCGTCCGGTTCCTGAAGTCGCACGGACTATTCGTCGTCTACGACGCGGAGCACTGCTTCGATGGGTTCAAGGAAGACCGCGATCACGCGCTGGCAACGCTGCGCGCGGCGGAGCAGGCGGGCGCGGACGTCGTCGTGTTGTGCGACACCAACGGCGGGTCGCTGCCCGAGGAAATCGCGGGCATCACGCGGACCGCCCGCGGCGCGCTGAACGTCCCCATCGGCATCCACACGCACGACGACTCCGGACTGGGCGTCGCAAATGCGCTGGCGTCCATCAACGCCGGTGCCACCCACGTGCAGGGGACGATCAACGGCTACGGCGAACGCACGGGCAATTGCAGCCTGACCTCGGTGATCCCGAACCTGCAATTCAAGATGCGGAGGTCGTCGGTGCCGGAGGCATCGCTGGCGCGCCTGACCGAACTGTCCCAGTTCGTCGACGAGACGGCCAACCTGCGCCCCAACCCGCGGCTGCCGTGGGTCGGGTCGGCGGCGTTCTCCCACAAGGGTGGCACGCACGTCAACGCGGTGCAGAAAGTGCTGCGCAGCTACGAGCACATTGACCCGGCGGCAGTGGGCAACACGCGTCACGTGCTCGTCAGCGACCTGGCCGGCCGCAGCAATATCGTCCTGAAGGCGAAGGAGCTCGGCTTCGACCTGTCCTCGTCGTCGGGAGGCGCGCCGCATCTCGCCGCGATGCTCAAGAAGATCAAGGACCTCGAGCACGAGGGTTACGAGTTCGAAGCCGCGGACGGATCGTTGACGCTGCTGATCCGGCGGTTCCTCAAGGACGAAGCTTCGCGCTTCACCGTCGACGCCTATCACGTGTCGATGCGATCGGACGGCCGTGCATCGGTCTGCGAAGCGACGGTCAAGGTCAGCGTTGGCGGTGGCACGGCGCACACGGTCGCGGACGGCGACGGACCGGTCAATGCGCTCGACGCGGCGCTGCGGTCGGCGCTCGCCACCTTCTATCCCCGGCTGCAGACCGTGCGGCTGACCGACTACAAAGTGCGGATCATCGACTCGCGAACCGGGACAGCGGCGACGACGCGCGTGCTCATCGAATCGACCGACGGCGCGGCCGAGTGGGGCACCATCGGCGTCCACGACAACATCGTCGAGGCGAGCCTGCAGGCGCTGGTCGACAGCCTCGAGTACGCGCTCGTGCGGACGCCGGCCTGACGCATTTCCGCTGGCATCAATCCGGCAACAATCTTGCTGTGACCGGCCGGCATGAGCGCCCGATTCGCCTGTTTTCCCGCCATCCTTATTACTGTGGTCATGACGGCCGCTGGAGCCGCATCCGCCGCGGCGCAGCCGGCCCCGCCGACGAAGCCCGCCGAGGGACCGGGTTCGGACACGCAGCTCGGTGCGTCGTTCGTCGGCAATACCGGCAACGCGCAGACGGCCACACTGGGGGCTGATTTTTCAACCAATTACCGCGCGGCGCCGTGGCGATTCGACGCGGGGGCAAGCGCCGTCCGCAACTCGGGCCGCGACGTCGCGGTCCCGGTCAACCGCTACCTCGAGAATGCCCGCATCAAGCGCGACGTCACCCAGATCGCCGCGCTGACGGCGGGTGAGCGCCTTGAACACGATCCCAACGCCGGCATCGATTTGCGTTCGATTGTTGACGCGGGCCTCGCGTGGAAGCTGGTCCGACAGCCGAGCTGGACGCTCGACGCTGTCACGGCGCTGGCCTGGAACCACGAGCACCCGATCCAGGAACTGGAAGCGATTGCGCCGACGACCAACGACACGATCGCCCTGCTGCAGGGGTTGAGCAAGATTCCCATTGGCGCGACCGGCAACACGACCCAGCGGATCACCTGGTATCCGGATTTCACACGGTCTGACGGCAGCCGCGTCGAAGCCGAAGTGACCGCGCAGGCGGCGATGAATTCGCGGATTGCGGTCAAAGTCGGATACCTGATCCGCTACGTCCGCGTTCCGCTGCCGGGACGCGAGAACACCGACACGACGGCGACGGCGTCCATCGTTCTGACGTGGAAGAATCCGCCGCCGCCACCGAAGGCTCCGTGATGCGGGCCTGAAGGCCTGCGCTACCGCGGCAGGTAGTGCAGCAGCTTCAGCACGTCTGAAAACACGCCCATCGCCGTCACGTCGGCCCCCGCGCCCGGGCCCTGGACGACGAGCGGCGTCGTCGAATAGCGCTTCGTGGTGAACGCGATGACGTTGTCGCTGCCCTTCGCCGACGCGACGGGGTGCTGCTTCGGATACTCCTTGAGCCCGGCACGCGCGCGTCCCTTCTCGAGCGATCCGACGTAGCGGAGGACGCCGCCGCGCGCGGCGGCGCGGCGGACGCGATCGGCGATCCTCGCATCTTCGCGCGCGTACGCCGAGAAGAACTGCGGCGAGAACGCTCCGCCGGCGAGGCGCGCGGGAACGAGGCTGTCCACCTCCACGTCCTCCAGGTCCATCTGCAGGCCGATCATCCTCGCCAGGATCAGCAGCTTCCGCGCGACGTCGCTGCCCGACAGATCCTCGCGGGGATCCGGCTCGGTGAGGCCGGTTCGGTACGCGTCGGCCACCAGATCGCTGAACGGCTCGGTGGCATCGAACGTGTTGAACAGATAGCTGAGCGTTCCCGACAGAATGCCGTCGATGCGGACGACCTCGTCGCCGCTCGCGATCAGATCGCGGAGCGTCGACACGATCGGCAGCCCCGCGCCGACGTTCGCTTCGAACAGGAAGTGCTTGTGCCGGCGCTCGAGCAGACCGACGAGCGCCTGGTAGCGCTTCCACGGCAGCGCATTCGCCCACTTGTTCGGCGTGATGACGTGGCAGTTCGCGTCGATGAACGCCGGGTACGCCTCCACGATTGCGGGTCCGACCGTGCAGTCCACGAGTGCGGCATTGGTCAGCTCCATGTCCGCGATCCGCCGCGCGAGTCCGCCCGGCTCCATCCGGTTGCCCGACTTCTCGAGCGCGTCCTTCCAGCGACCGAGGTCGATTCCGCCCGGATCGACGACAAACTTCCGGCTGTTCGCGAGACCGACGACCGTGACATCGAAGCCTTCTGCTAGCAGATACTCACGCTGCTGGTGCAGCTGTCGCAGCACGGCGCCGCCGACGTTGCCGACGCCGACGACGGCGAGCGCCAATTTCGTGCGCGTTTCGAAGAACGCCTGATGGATGGCGTTCAGGGCGCGGACCTGCTGCCGGGCATCGATGACGCACGAGATGTTCCGCTCCGACGCGCCCTGCGCGATCGCACTGATGTTGATGTTCTGACGCCCGAGCGACTCGAACATCTTGCCGGCGACCCCGGGCCGACCCTTCATGCCTTCGCCGACGACCGCGAGGATCGCCTGGTCCGGCTTCTGATCGACGAGCATGAGGCCGTCGCGCGTCTCGTGGCGGAACTCGCGATCGATCGCTTGCACCGCGCGGCCGGCGTCGCCGGCCTGGACGGCGAAGCAAATCGTGTGTTCGGACGAGGCCTGCGAGATCAGCACGACGTTGACGCGCTGCGCGGCCAGCGCGCGGAACAGCCGCTCGGCCACGCCAGGCACACCGACCATGCCCGCGCCGCGCAGCGTCAGCAGCGACAAATCGCCGACCGACGTCATGCCCTTCGCCAGGCGGCCGTCGTCTCCCGCGCGCGTCGAGATCCGCGTCCCGGGATCGGCGGGCGCGAAGGTGTTCTTGATGACGATCGGAATCTTCTTCGCGACTGCCGGCGCGATGGCCGCCGAATGGATTACTTTCGCGCCGAAGTACGAGAGCTCCATCGCTTCCTCGTACGTCATCTCGGGCAGCACGAACGCCGACGGCACGGTCCGCGGATCGGCGCTCAGCACGCCGCTGACGTCCGTCCAGATCTCGATGACCGACGCGCCGATCGCGCCGCCGACGATGGCGGCCGAATAGTCCGATCCGTTCCGCCCGATGGTCGTCGTCCGGCCGTCTTCGGTCGCGCCGATGAATCCGGTGACGACCGGAATGACCCGTCCCCGCCGTGACGCGGCGGCCAGCAGCCGGCGGCCCCGCGGGTTGGTCCTGCGGAAGTTGACGTTCGCGCGCGTGAACTGATCGTCGGTGACGACGAAGTCGCGCGCGTCGACGCAAACGGCCGGGCGGCGGCGATTGAGGTATGCGGCCACGATGACGGCCGAGAGCCGTTCGCCGAAACTCGCCGCCATGTCCAGCGCGCGAGGCGGGCAATGGCGAAGCAGGTGGATGCCCTGCAGGGTGCCCGAGAGCTCGTCCAGGAGCGCGTCGACTTGAACGGCGGCGCGCGTGCGTCCGTCACCGGCGAGCTGGGCAACGGCGGAACGATGCCGCTTCGCGAGGCGGTCGAACGCTTTCGTGTACGTCCGGTCGGACTGCTCAGCTCGGCGGGCGCAGTCGATGAGCTGATTGGTAACGCCCTGAAACGCCGACACGACGGCGACGATCGGCTCTTTCCGCGCGGCGGCGAACAGGATGTCGCCTACGCGTCGGACCATGATGGGGGTCCCCAGCGACGACCCGCCGAACTTAAGCACTTTCACGACAACAATTCTGACCCGGGCGCGATTGCAACAGTGGGAAGCCCTAACTATTTGAATCCTTAGTGAGTTGCTGTTAATCTACCGCTTCTGGCCCGCTGGGCCGGAACCAAGCAGTCAATCTGAGGGGTTCATGAAGCCTATCAACGCCGCTTCCCAGCCGGCGGTCGAGGCGAAGTCGTCGTCCGATATGAGAACAGCCGGGCCGAAGCCCAGCGCGAAGGCGATCGAACCCGCCACGGCAGAGGCCACGCCGTCGATCCTCGATCCGCTGAAATCCATAGACGTATCGAGCCTCGACAAGCTGATCGAGATCCGTAAGGAACAGGAGCGCATCAAGAGCTATCGCGGGAAGGCGGCGGAGAAGAAATCGTCGGTCAATGACGCCGTGTTCAAGCGCGTGATGGAGGACTACAGCAAGCGCACCGCGGCGCTCGACGGACAGAGTGCGCCCCTCAAGAGCGCGGCGACCGACGAGTACCGCAAGCTGAAGGCGCTGAACGACGACATCACGAAGCGCCGCGAGCAGGCCCAGCTCGAGAAGGACGAGCTCGAGTTCCGCAACACGGTCGGCGAGCTCGCGGACGCCGATCTCGCATCGAGCCTCAAGAGCCCGCAGAGAACGATCGACCAGTGCAGCGCGGATCAGAAGGCGGTCGACGTCATCAAGACGCGTTTCGTGGACGCGTTCGGATCGCTCGACGAACTCGAGAACAGTATGGATCCGCCGACCTATGCAGCCGAGCCGACGGCGACGACGGCCGTGAAGGCGCCGACGGTCGCCGAAAAGAGTACGGGCATCAGGCCGGCGTCCGCGCAGTCCGTCGCGCCGCCGCCAGGGAAGTCGACCATGGTCTTCTCCCAGAAAACCGTGGCCGACCTGATCGAACCGTCTGAGGACGGCATCGAGAAAACGATCATCGCGCCGCCTGATTTCACGCTTCCGGACGCAGTCCACGAAGACGAGGAAGAGGACGACGGCGCGACGATTATGCTGGCGGCAGCCGCAATCGTCATCATCGAGCCGGCGTCGATGTCGCAGGAATTCCAGCTCGGCGCCGTCAACGGCATCGGGCGCGCCGAAGACAACCAGATTTGCCTGCTGAATCCCGGCATCTCGCGCAAGCACGCGGTCATCATGGCGGATTCGAACGGCTACTCGATCAAGGACCTCGGATCGCAGAACGGCACGTTCGTCAACGGCCAGCGCGTCACGGAAAAGTCGCTCGCGGACGGCGACACGATAGACGTCGGAAGCGTGCAGTTCGTCTTCCGGATGCCGTGGGCGGGGTCGGCAAGCGCCGCGCAGTCGGGGCGATCGGGCGCGGCAGCGCGCAGCCGGCGCTGATGGACGCGGACGCCTGATGCAGATCACGACGGCGACCGACGGTACGCTGGCGACGCTGACGGTCTCGGGGACCATCGATACCCGCGCGGCCGCGGAGTTCGAAGGAGCGCTCAAGAAGGCCGTCGAAGGCGCCGTCAACCGCGCGATTCTCGATTTCACGAAAGTCGATCTGATCACGAGCGCCGGCATCCGCGTGCTGGTCATGTTCGCCAAACGATTGCAGAGCGCCGGCGGCGGCCTCGCGCTCTGCGCCCTGACGCCGGATGTCATGCGCGTGTTCGAGATTTCCGGTCTCACGACGCAGTTCAAGATCGCGGCGACGCGCGCTGATGCCATGAACAGGCTGAAGGCCGCAGCCGCGCCGCCGCCGCCGCGGGGATCGAAGGTCTCGCGGCTGGTCGGTGCGCTGCTCGGCGGCGAATCGGTTACCCCGGCGCGGTCGACTCAAGCCACGCGGTCGCCGCTCAGTTCCAAGGTCGCCGAGTTGCTCGACAAGAAGGGGTCCCCCCGGAAGTAAGCCCGCGTGCCAATCCTGTCCGTCCGTAGCGGTCCCAAGCAGGGGACCGAATTCAGAATCCAGAAGCCAGTCGTCGTGATCGGCCGCGGTTCGACCGCGGACCTGCCGCTGGGCGACGGGAGCGTGTCGCGCCACCACGCCAAGATCGCGTGCGAGAACGACGAATGGGGCATCCAGGACCTCGAATCCGCGAACGGGACATTCGTCAACGGCCGTCGCATCTCCCATCGCGTCCCACTCGCGAGCGGCGATTCCGTGCGCCTCGGATCCGTGTTGATGAGTTTCACGGATGGCGCGGCGTCGAATCCGGATGCCGCCGGCCGGCCTGGGACCGGATCCTCGACGCTGTCCGCGCCCGCGCCGCCGCCCGCTCGCGGGCCGGCGGGCACGCCGAGTCCGGCCGAGGAGGCCGAACCGCAGTCGCGCATTCTGCTGCGCGTCGCGCCCGAACTGACGAATCAAACCGGAACGCTGTTCAGTTCGATCAAGCGGTCGCGCGCGCTCGACAACCTGAAGAAAATCAGCGCGATGGTCTTCGACGAGAAGGCGCTGCTCGCCTTCATCGCCGAAGAACTGCTGGCCACGCTGCCGCAGGCCGACCGCGCATTGGTGCTGCTGTGGGACACTGAGCTCTCTCGGTTCGTCCCATCGGCGACACGCACGCGATCGAGCCAGCGCGAGAGCCTCGAGACGAGCCAGACGCTGCTCGAAGAAGTGATGCGAGTCAAAGAGGCCGTCCTCATCTCCAACGTGCTCGGCGACCGCAAGTTCGCGAACTCGGAGTCGATGCTGGCGCTGAAGGTCACGTCGGCCATCTGCGCGCCGATCATGTTCCAGGACGACATTTTCGGCGTCGTGCAGGTCGATAGCACGTCTGTGGCGCGCCCGTTCACGCGCGCCGACGTCGCCGTGAGCCTCGCGCTCTCGCTCGAAGTCGGCATGGCGCTCGCCTACGCGCGGGTGCACAGCAAGCTCGTCGAGCGCGAGATCCTCGAGCACGACCTCGACCTCGCGAAGAAGATCCAGCGGCACTTCCTGCCGGCGCAGCCGCCGGACGTGGCGAACTTTACGTTCGCAGTCGAGTACACGCCCGCGTTGAAGGTCGGCGGCGACCTCTACGAGTTCGTCGAACTGGCCGACGGGCTCCTCGCGGTTGCCGTCGGCGACGTCTCGGGCAAGGGCGTGTCCGCTGCGCTCTTCGCCGCCAAGGTGATGAGCGACATCCGCTACCAGGCGAAGGGCCAGACGTCCGCTGCCGCCATCCTGAATCGTCTGAACCGCGCGCTCTCGCTCCGCAACGACGAGGGGATGTTCGTCACGCTGGCGCTCATCGTCATCGACCTCGCCAAGGGGCACCTGATGGTCGCCAGCGCCGGCCATCCGCTGCCGATCGTGCGCGACGTGAATGGCGGAGTGTCCGAGATCGGCAAGACCGGTGACAAGCCGCTCGGCCTCGACGAGAGCGCCGAGTTCACCCAGCACGACTACGAGATCGACCCCGGCGATCGTGTGGTGCTCTACACCGACGGCGTCATCGAGGCGCTCAACCGCGCGGATGAACTCTACGGTGACTCGAGGCTGCTCGAAGCCGTCCGGCGTCCCGCCGCGAATGCCGAGGCGACTGTCCAGTCCATTACAGCGGACGTGCGCGCGTTCGCAGACGGCCGAACGCAGAGCGACGACATCACGGTCGTCTGCTTCGAGAGGCGAAACCACGAAACGTAAGTCCGACTGCGACGCGCTCGACGCCGAATACCTGGGAAAGAGCGTCGTTATCGGCCGCGCGCGCTCGTCTTTCGCGGTTTCGGCTGACTTCCTTTTCGTGGTTTCGGCTGAATTCGTCTTCGCGGTTTCGAGAGCGCGCGCGTAAGCGTCACGCAGTTTCGCTCACCCCGCCGCGCGTACGCATGCGAATCCGTCAGCCGCTGCACGAACAGCACACCCAGGCCGCCGATCGGCCGATCCATCAGCGCCTGCGTCACGTCCGGAGCGGGCGCGCTCGCGAACGGGTCGAACGCCGGGCCGTTGTCATTGATGCGCACGTTCAGGGCGCCCCGATCGATCGCCAGCCTCAACGTAATCGTCGGCGTCTTCTCCGCCTGTTTCGCCCCGTGACGCCAGACGTTGGACACGATCTCCTCGAGCGCCACGTAGACGTCGCGCCGGACGGCGTCGGGAACCTTGTGCTTTCTGGCGAAGCCGTCATAGGCGTGAAAGATTCGCTCCAGTCCGGCCTCGTCGGCGTCGACGCGGACCCGGCTCGTCTTCATGCCTGAGCGGCCGCGAGCGCGAACGAGTCGGTCAGGTCGGATGCGGCGAGCTCTTCCAGCGTCAGCCGGTAGAGGGCGTAGATCATCTGCGCGAGCGTGGACAGGTCCTCTGCGAGGTGCGGCCGGAGGTCGGCGAGCTTCTGCAGGTTGTGCGTCGCATCGACCGCGAGCGCGGCAACCGCGGACAAGGCGTCGCCCGACAGCTCGCCGCGGTAGATCTCGATGCGGCTGCCGGGACGGATGGCGGGAAACGCCTCGAGCCCGAGGAACAGCCGCGCCAGGTCGCCGCGGTAGCCGCCGAACGCCCGCACGAGGCCTACGAAATCGGCGACCAGCTCGTCGAGGATGTTGTTGCGCATCGTCCGGAACACGCGATAGGTGAAGTAATGCGTACACTCGTGCTCGCGGCGGATGACGAGCGACTTCGCGAGCCAGTCGTCTTCGTTCATGCGGACATCGCCCGCTTCGACGGCGCTGTACGGCCCGCGGCTCAGGATGATGAAGCGATCCTGATAGAGCGCCTTGTCCGCCGCCATCCGTTTGAACTCTTCGCCCCAGCCGCCGGCCAGGGCCTCGTCCGGGTGCCGCTCCTCCCACTGCGCGCGGTGCGCGGCGACGCGGTCCCAGTTGTTCAACCCGTTGACGATGCACGCGCCCATGGACGGCGGAACGTCGTTCGGCTCGTTGCGCTCCGTGAACGCCTGCACGAGCGTCACGAAATCCTTCCGGTGTGCGGACACCAGAATCGGCACGCGTCCGGCGATTGTTTCGTAGACGCGCAGGTCCAGGTTTTCCGGCCGGACGAACGGTGGACCCGGCGCGGACGCCTCCGGCGTCTCGCGCTTTCCTTTCCGGGTCGCGTCGAGATACGCCGGCTCCTGGCTCATGCCCGCCCGGATCGGAAAGCGCATCTGCGCGAAATGCGCCTGCAGCGCGTGCAACGCCCCCGCGTGCGACGCCTGGCTCGCGTAGTCCGCCCACACCGCGACGTGGGGCTCGTCGGCGAGCGGAAACGCCGGAATCGTCTCAGGCACGTGAAATGTGTCGGGTTTGTTCGTGTACGCGAGGACGGCGTCGAGCGCCGCACGGTCGACGCCTTTCGACTCGAGCACGTGACGGCGGTCGATCATGCCATCTGCCGCTTGGCGAGCTCGGCGAACAGGCCGTTCTTGGCCATGAGTTCGTCGAAACTGCCCATCTCGACGATCTGCCCCGCCTTGCAGTAGCAGATCCGGTGGGCGTTCTGAATCGTGCTCAGGCGGTGCGCGATGACGATGCGCGTCGCCGACATCTTGTCCATGCTCTCGGTGACGATCGCCTGCGTGCGGTTGTCGAGCGCGCTCGTCGCCTCGTCGAGGAAGATGATCTTCGGTTTGTTGACGATGGCGCGCGCGATCATCAGACGCTGCCGCTGTCCGCCCGACAGCGTGCCGCCGCCTTCCGACACATACGTGTGCATGCCCATCGGCATCGCGCGGACGTCGTCGGCGAGGCCCGACTTCTCCGCCGCTTCCCACGCCTCCTCGAGCGAGCGCGTCGATGCGCCGATGATGTTGCGGTAGATCTCGCACGGCATCACGCGGCTCTGCTGCATCACGACGCCCATCTGCTGACGCACGAGCCGCAGGTCGAGAGAGCCGAGCTCCTGGCCGTCGAAGTAAATCGTCCCGCTCGACGGCTGCTCGAAGCCGAGCATCAGCCGCATCAGCGTCGACTTGCCGCAGCCCGACTCGCCGACGAATGCGACGAACTCGCCCGGCTCGATCTTCAGCGAGATGTCCTTGACGATGTAGGGACCATCCGGGTCGTAGCGGAAGTGCAGGTGCGACAGCTCGATGGCGCCGGTGAGCTTGCCGGGGAATGACTTGGACTTGTCGACTTCGGGCGGCGTCGTCAGGATCGGCATCAGCCGCTCGTAGATCGGCACGACGCGCAGCAGGCTGAGCGACGCGTCGCCCAGCGCCTGCATCGCCATCATGAACAGCCCGAAGGCCGCGTTGAACGCGATGAAGTCGCCGGTGGTCAGCCCGGGCGGACCGCCGGGTGCGGCGGCCTGCCGCTCGCTGATGACGATCATGAAGATCATGATCGACGACACGATCGGGAAGACGCCTCCGAACACCGACGCGATGTTCTGAATCGTCCCGACGCGGAACGTGATCTTGCGCTGCTGGGCAAAGCTGGTGGCCCAGACTCGGAATGCGTGCTGCTCGGCGCCGCAGATCCGCAGCTTGCTGACGCCCGTGACCAGGTTGAGCACGAGGCCCTGGATGCGGCCCCGGAGCGCGAACTCGTCGCGCTGCGACCGCAGCTGCGCGTAGTTGCAGAGCATGTTGAAGCCGACGTACGTGATCGTCAGCAGGATCGCGATCATCGCCAGCCGCAGGTCGTAGCCGAACATCTGGCCGACGTAGAAGAGACCGCTCACCGACCCGAGGACCGCCGCGACGCCCGCCCCCGCAATCAGCTCCTGGATCGCGTCGATGCCCGCAGCGCGATCAGCGAGGTCGCCCGCCGAGTACTTGCGGAAGAAGTTCACCGGCAGGTTCAGGATGCGATCCCAGAGCGCCGACTGAATCGTCGACGACATGCGCGCCTGCATGCGAATGGTCGCGATGCCCTGCGTCAATTTGAACATCGACGTGGCGATGGCGGCGGCGAGGAGCGCGACCCCGTAGCCGTACAGCATGCCGCGATCGGCCTGCGGCACGGCGACGTCGAACACCTGCCCGGTCAGATACGGCGTGACCGTCCCGAACATGCCGACGATGACCGCCATCGCGACGATCCAGCGGACGTCGGACCCGAGCCCGCGCGCTCCGAACGCAATGACGTCGCTGACTTTCAGCTGTCCCTCGGGCATCGGCCGGTACAGCTGGTGGGCGAACGCCGAGATCGTTTCAGCGACGCGAGGCGTCACCGCCTGTTCCGTGCCGTCCTTCGGGTTGACGACCTTGTAGGACTTCGGGCCGCTCGGCAGCAGCGCGACCGACTGCTTCGTCTCAGCCATCTGGCCGAGCATCGGCCCCTGGTCGCGGCTCCACCAGTCGTCGCGCAGCGCGACGACGCGCGTGCGGAAACCGGAGTTGCTCGCGATGATCGCCATCCGCTCTTCGAACGTCAGCTGCAGCCGCTGCTCGTCGTCATCGCTCGCGGGGGCGTCCTTGACTTCGATGCCGAGCGCGCCGCCGACGATCTTGACGGCGCCCATGATCGCGTCGGTGGTGCCAGTGGCGCGGAACTCCTGCGGCGTCGACGCGTCCATGCGCAGCACGGACCCGATCGCGTCGTAGCCCGCTTCCGCCGCGGCATCGGACTGCTGCGCCTTTTCCTGCAGACGCACGAACTCGTCGACCGTCGCGAGCTTCTTGCTGATGAATTCCGATTCGCAGATCGCCTGGTGCAGGACGTCGAGCCCCGCCCATGCCGCGTCGTCGCCGAGCGCCTGCTTCGTATCGAGCGGCGTCGTCGACATCGTCCCGAACTCGTCGCTGAGCGGCTGGATCCAGCTGTACGACGTGACGGGGAACAGCGTGCGGCGCAGACTGAACGTCGGCGTCGACATGTCGTCGAACATGATGCTGCCGCTGGTGACGTCGACCCAGACGACGCCGTCGGCCGCCGTCGCTTTCGTGTCGGTCTTCAGTTCGACGCGCGCGCCCGCCGTCAGCTTCAGCTCGCCGGTCCGCTTCGTCGTCTGGTCGCGCACGAGCGCGCTCGACAGGCCGCTGACCCACGTGTCGACGAGGCCGGCGACCGCTGCGCGCTGCTTCGGATCCTTCGACAGCTGCTGCAGACGGTTGCGCTTGATCTTGCGGACCTTCGTTCCCTGCTTGGCGACGGCGAGGAAGCCGGAGCCGAGCCCGTAAGACGCGATGTCGAAGCCGAAGAAACACTGGCCCGGCACGATGCCGAGGAAGTGCTGCCGCGTGCCGACCGGCTGGCCGTTCTCCACCTGCACCGTGAAGATCAGCACGCCGCCCGACGCGACGTACCAGAGCGATTCCGCATCGTCGAGCAGGATCGGTTTGTGCGCGTGGAACTCGGACGCTTCGCCTTCCTTGTCGATCGACCACGCCTCCGGCGCGGTCAACTTTGCGAGATCGGGCAGGTGGATGACGACGGTGTGGGAGAAGTCGTCGTCCGTGACGCCCTTCTCCGACGGTTTCGGCGCCGGAGCCGCTTTCGGAATCTTCGTCTGCGTCGCCTTGGGCGCGGCAGGGGCGGCCGGTTTCGGCGGCGCGGGTGCGGGCGGCGCCTTGGCTTCGGGCGCCCCGGGTGCCTTGACCGCGGGCATGTCCTGCGTCGCCGAGGCAGCGAGCATGCTCACCTTCGACGGCGTCATGAAGACCGTCGCGTCGGGGTTCACCGGCTCAGGCTCGGGGACCGCCGCCGGCATGTTCACCATCGACGGCGTCATGAAGACTGTCGCGTCGGGGTTGACCGGCTCCGGCTCCGCAGGCGGCGGAGCGGCGTCCTTCGCCGGGACGAACATCGTCGCGTCCGGATTGACTTCTTCGACGACAGGCGCCGGCCGGCCGACGGGCTCGGGCACGACCGGGACAGCAGGCGCGACCGGCACAACTTCAATCGTGACGGTGTCCCCGAGGCGAACCTTCTCACCCGGCTGCAGCAGGTAGCTCTTGACCTCGCGCTTGCCCACCCACACGCCCATCGTGCTGTTCGTGTCGGTGATCTGGAAGCCTTCGTCGGTCCATTCGATTGTGGCGTGCTTGCGCGAGATGTCGCGCTCCTCGAACGCGATGGTGCAGTCGGCTGATCTGCCGAGCGTCGCCCGGCCGTCTTTCACCTCGATCTCGGCGCCCTTTCGCGATCCCGCGAGGACGCGAATGATGAACGCGCGCGGGGCCGCTTTCGCCGGCGGCACAGCGGCAGCGGCGACGGCCGCAGGCGGCGCGGCCATGAACATCGTCGGCGCGTCGTGCTCGCTGACCGGCGCTGCGTCGAGGACGGTCGCCGCGATGACCGGCCGCACGCACTCGAACGTCGTGCCGGCGATCCGGAAGCGCTGGCCGGGCGCTATCGTCGCCACCTTGTCGATCTTCTTGTTGTCGACATACACGCCGTTGCCGCTGCTCAGGTCCGTGACCTTGAGGGCGCCATTCGGCGCTGGCTCGATCGACGCGTGCCTGCGGGACACACTCGCCTCGGGAATGATGATCCCGTTGTTGTCTTCGCGTCCGATGGTCATCGGGCCGGCGATCGGCGTTTCCTCGCCGGCGCGGCCGGCGATCGGCGACGCGACGATGCGGAGCAGGACGGCGGTTTCGACGGTTGTGCTCACGGCGTCACCATCAGTGCGCGATGAGCCGCTTGTACGGCCCGTCGATGTCCTTCATCTCTTCGTGCGTGCCGCGCTGGACGATCTTGCCCTTCTCCATCACGACGATTTCGTCCGCGTCGCGGATGGTGCTGAGGCGGTGCGCGATGACGATCGTCGTGCACCCGCGGCGGCGCATGCTCTCGTCGATGTGCACCTCGGTCGCCGGATCGAGCGCGCTCGTCGCCTCGTCCATGACGACGATAGTCGGCTCGCCGACCAGCGCCCGGGAGATCTCGAGGCGCTGGCACTGCCCGCCGCTGAAGTTGCCGCCGCCCTCCGCGACGCGCGACCGGTAGCCGTCCTCGCGCCCCTCGATCACTTCGGCAATCGCCGCGTCCTTGCACGCCGTCGCGACGCGATTCGCCGCGATCGTGGTGTCCCACATCGTCACGTTCTCGGCGACGCTGCCGCCGAACAGGAACAGGTCCTGGTCGACGACCGCGAGCGAGTTGACGATCAGCTCGCGCGGCAGCCTCTTTCGAGGGACGCCGTCGAAGATCACGTCGCCCGCCCAGGGCTCGAAGAGCCCCGACACGAGCTTCGCGACCGTCGACTTGCCGCTGCCGCTGCCGCCGACGAGCGCCACGCGGCGGCCGGGTTCGACCTTGAGGTTGAACTTCTCGATGAGCGGCGGTTCGAGCGGGCTGTATCCGAACGTGACGTCCTTCAGCTCGACGCGCCCCGACAGCTTCACGACCTTCGGCGCGTCCTTCAGCGTCTCGCGCGTCTGCGCGTACTGCGGATCTTCCGGGTACCGCGTGACGTCGTCGAGCCGGTTCATGTCCGACGTCAGTTCCTGCAGCGTCGACCCGAACGTGACGAACGACGTCAGCGGACGCGTGAAGCTCGAAAGCAGCGTCTGGTAGGCGACGAGCATGCCGACCGTCATCTCGCCGTTCATCACTTTGAGGCCGCCCAGCACCAGTACGGTGGCGGTGGACAAAGTGTCGACGAGCGGCGGTACCGCGCCGGCGACGTTGCCGAGCACCTGCAGGAACTGCTCGCCGTTGACCGTCTTCGCGTAATAGCCTGCCCAGCGCGAGAAGAACTCTGAATCCGACCCGGTCGCCTTGATCGTCTCGATCATCTGCAGACCGTTCATCGCCGTGCCCATCAGCTTGCCCTTGTCCTGGCCGAGCTTGCGGCTGGCATCGGTGCGGAGCCGCGACGCGAGCTGCACGGCGAGAACGTTGAGCATGCTGATGCTGATCACGATGACCGTCAGCGACACGCTGTACAGACACATCAGGCCGGCGTAGAAGATCGTCATCGTCGTATCGATGACGGTCGTCGCCAGCTTGCCGGAAACGATCTTCGCAACCTTGTCGTTGATGCCGACGCGCGACCCGATTTCACCCGCGAACCGCTGGCCGAAGTACGACGTCGGCAGACGGAGCATGTGCATGAAAAACTTGCTCGACGTCGTCAGCGCCAGCTTCGTCTCGAGGCGCAGCAGGTAATAGTGCTGCAGCCACTGCAGCACCCCCTGGACGGCGATGGTCGTGGCCATCGCCCCGAGCAGGAACTTGATCATCCAGTCCTGCCCGCCGACCATGTAGTCGTCGATGAAGATGCGCGTGAACGTCGGGATGACGAGGCCGGGAATGACCAGCAGCAGGCCGCACAGCACCACGTAGAGCAGCGCGCTCTCGGATCCGACGAGCCTGCGGCGCAACGCCGGCATCATCTTCGGCGACGCGCCGCCCTTCTTGAAGTCCTTGTTCGGCTTGAACGTCAGGACGATGCCCGAGTACGAACCGTCGAACTCGGCGAGCGTCACCTTCCGCGGTCCCTGCGCCGGATCGTTCAGGAAGACGATGTCGCCCTTGAAGCCCTCGAGCGTGACGAAGTGGTTGAAGTTCCAGAAGATGATGACCGGCAGCTCGACTTCGTACAGCTTCTCGATGTCGTCGTACTTGTAGCCCTTCGAATCGAGGTTGTACTTACGGGCCGCCTTCATCAGGTTGTTGGCTTTGCTTCCGTCGCGCGACACGCCGCATTCGTGGCGAAGCTCTTCGAGCGGCGCCCAGCGGCCGTAGTAGGCGAGGATGTGCGACAGGGCCGCCGCGCCGCATTCGACAGCCTCCATCTGGAGGATCGTCGGCGTGCGAACGCGCTTGTTGGGCGCTTTCTTGAACTGCTTCGGCTGCTCTGCGGGGACGGCGGCCTCTTCTGCCACGGGGGTACCTGAACCTTTGAAACGCGCCTACGACGAACCCATGTTCTTGAAGAGCGGCAGCACGTAGCTGATCGGCCGCTTCCGATCGACGACGACGGACACCGTGACGCGCGTGCCGGTGTCGACTTTGAACGGCGGCCCCACCGAGGAGGACCAGGCGAACCCGCTTGGCGCCTTGGAATCCGGCATCAGCGCCGCCCGCATCTCGAGCTTCGCGCTCGAGCCGAGCAGTTCCTGCACGAGTGCCGTATTTGCGATGACGCTCATCGCGGCGTCCGGCGTCACCGGATACTCGCCGACCGACCGTACCGTGCCCTTCATGAAGCCGTACTCTTCGCGCTTCACCGTCGACGGCGAGATCTGCGCCTCCATGCCCGGTTTGATCCGCTTGCCGCTCGACGAATTGACGTAGACCACAGGCTCCAGCGTCGACGAGGGCGGTTCGACGATGGCGACAACCTCCCCGTTGCGGACGCGGTCGCCGACGCTTTTCTTCACTTCGACGACGCGCCCTTCGACGGACGCGTTGATGCGCGTCACTTCCGCGACGGTATGGAGCGTCTGCTCGAGCTCCAGCTTCGCGGCGTCGACGGCGCGCTGCCGCGGGCGTATCCGCTCGTCGATCGACCGGATCTGCGCGTCGAGGTTGGAGATCTGGTTCTTGAGCGACGTAATCTGCGACTGCTTGCCCGACACCTGCAGCTCAAGGCCGTCGACGCGCGACTTGGTGATGAGGCCCTTCGAGAGCCGATCGCGCGCGCCGGCCAGGTCTTCATTGAACTTGACCAGCTCCGCGTTGGACCGATCCAGCTCCGCCTGGTAGTTGATCTTCTGCGACGTCAGCGTTCCTTTGGCGGATTGATCGTCGATGGATCCCATCTGCAGCTCGCGCATCGCCGCGTCGAGCTTCGCGCGCGCCGCTTTCGACGAGTCGTCTGCCTGCACGCCGGCCGACACTTCCCCGATCAGTTCGTCGTTCTTGATCGTGTCGTTCACCTTGAGGTCGAACTTGGTCAGCACGCCGTCTGTCGTCGCCTTGACCTCGCGCAGTCCACCGCCCCGCATCAGAATGCCCTGCGCGTCGAGCCGCTCCGGAATGCTGCCGACCACGCTCCAGGTGATCGCGCCGACGAGGATGCCGAGCACCGTCGTGATTGCGATCCAGCCGACGGGCGACGTCACCTGCATCAGCACGTCGAGACGCTCCGGCGACGCGAGCTTCTCCATCGCCGCTTTGCGGAAAAGAGGGTTGTCAGCCACGGTTCACCTAGCCACGAATGCAGAGGGATCGAATCGGTAGCCCTGAATGCTGGGGCCTTCCGTACTAAAGGTCAAGAGCTGGCCGGTCTCGAACTTCAGGCGCGCCAGCGTGCTCAGGTACGCCTGGCGCTGGCTGATGAGCTGAAGCCGATCCTGCGTTTCCGTTTCTTCGGTCGTCAGCGTATCGATGAGCGTCACTTCGCGAATCTGGAACAGGTCCAGCACCGCGCGCGTGGTGGCCTCGTCGGAACGGACCGCCTCTTCGAGGCCCGCCAGCGTCGCGGCGATGCGCTGGAGCTGCCCCGACTCGTCGACGATGTTGTCGTGGATGGAGCGGTTGAGATCGATCGCGTTGACGCGCGCAGTGGTCAGCGACGCCTGCGCCTGACGGAGCCGGCCCTTCGACGCCCAGTTACCGAACGGCAGCTGCATCGTGAAGTTCACCTGAACGGCTGGCGTATACCGGTTCGTCAGAGCGCGCCAGTAGCCGGTCGGCGAGTAATACGTAATCGCCGGCTGCAACGGCGTTGCTGGCAGGAGGATGTTCGTGCTCTGCTCGTCGGGAAGGTAGTGGAACAGCGGGCTGCTGTAGATGTTGTAGAAGCCGCCCTGGACGCTGACGTTATAGATGCGCTTCAGGTTCGACTGCGCGGCGGCGGTCAGCGTGGCGGCGGAATCGGTCTGGAACTGGAACTCCCGGACGTCGCGGCGCTGGGCCACCGCGCTCGCCACCAACGCGTCCACCGGCGGCAGCGCCGGCGTCGCGGTCGAGAACTTCTCCGACGCGATCGGCGCGCTGTCGAGGCTCGCGGCGTCGATGCCCATCGTCTCGGCGAGCGAGACGCGAGCGGTGACGAGCTGGCCGCGCGCCGCCGACAGCGCGCTGTCGACGCGCGTCGCACGGGCCCGCGCGCGGTCGATCTCGACGCGCGGCAGTTCGCCGACCTGAACGCCCTGCTCCGACAACTGCACGATGCGCTGCTGGCGCGCGACCGAGTCCTGCAGCGCGGCGATCGTTTCCTGCGCCCCGATGACGTTGAGGTACGCGAGCGTCGTGCGGAACGCCTGCTCCGTCGCGTCGTGCGCGAGGGTGTTGCGGCTCGCCTCGAGCAGCAGCTGCGACGAGCGCAGCGGTCCCTCGACCGACGTCCGCCCGAACCCCTGCCCGAGCGGGATGTTCAGCGTGGCGCTCCCGATCGACGCGAACTGCGGCGGCTGGCCCAGACCGCCGAACGTCGGATCGTACGGCTTGTTCCGGAAGTTCTGGTCCTGGCTCTGCATGTTGTAGTCGCCGGTCAGGCTGATCCCGTTGCGAAACAGCTTCGTCAGGCTCACGTCGATGCCCGTCGTCCTGGTCAGCTCGTCGACCGGCAGCGGACCGAGCCGCTCGAGCGCCAGCCGCGCCTTGGCTGCGACCGAGTCGACGATGTTCAGCGTCAGCAGCAGATTCTCGGGCTTGATCTGCGACGTGCCGATCGCGAGGCCGACGAGCCCCTGGCCGCCCGACTGATCGATCGCGTGCGAGTTCGCGATGTCGCGGATTGCCTGGAAGTAGTTGTCCGGCGTCAGGCCCGGCACGTTCGGGTTGGTGCAGATGTTGTTGAGCGTGACGCCGCCCAGCACGTCGCCCAGCGGCGTGCCGTTCAGGAAGGTGTTGGTGCCAAGGATCGATCGCTCCGTCGGATCGATGCGGTCGACGTTGATCGGCTGCGACAGCAGCGGACTGCTGAAGTTGAAGCCGTTGAACTGGACCACGAGGCCCTCGGGACAGCGCGGCGGCACGATCTGGTTGACGCGGATCTCCGACTGGAGACCAGCGGTCAGCGCCGTGAACTGCTCGACGATCGCCGCCAGGGTGTTGCGCGTCGATGCCTGACCCGAGATGAGGCCGGGCGCCGCCTCCTCCTGCGTGAAGCCGACGCTCGGCGACAGCTTGAACAAAGTGTCGAACGGACCGAGATTCTGCTGCCGCGTGCCGGTGGCGGACAGGACGTTGGCCGCGTCGATGGCGAGCTGCGCGTTGCGCTCGACCGTCGACGCCACCGCGTCCGACAGCGTGATCTGCGCGCCAGGCAGCGACGGCGCGAGCGGCACGGGGCGCTGCGGCGGAGGGGCGAGCTGCGGCGTCTGGGCGCCGGCGCACGCCGCCGTCAGCAGCACGAGCGCGATCGCGCGGGAAACGGCACGCGTCATCGCCCGGTCCCCGCCGGAACGGTCGTGTAGTTCTGCGGCGTGACGAGCCCGTCCGGGTTGACGAGCGTCCCGGTCTGGAACCGCAGCTGCGCTATGAGGTGCGCCAGCGCGTTGCGCGCCGCGGTCAGCGCCAGCGCCGCTTCGGTCTGCGACTGCTGCGTGATCGTCGTGTCGATCAGCGTCCCTTCACCGCTGCGGAACCGCTCGACGTCCGCGTCGTAAATCGACTTGTAGAAGCCGACGGCCGCCTCCGCCTGCTGCACTTGCGCGATCGCGTCCGGCAGCGAGCTCGCTGCCTGCACGACGCCCAGCCGGATCTGCCGCTGCAGATCGATCGCGGCGATGTCCTTCGAACGGACGTCGGCCTGGTGCTGCGTCAGCTGGCCCTTATAGGTGTTGTTGCCGAACGGCTTCTCGAAGTCGAGGCCGACCTGCGTGCTCGGCCCGACCCACCGGCTGACCGCGCGCGAGAAGTTGTTCTCGTCGAGCGCGGTGTAATACGTCTGCGCCGTGATATTGAGCTTCGGCGCCAGGTTCGCCTGCGCGCCTTTTTCGAGCACGCGGCTCGCTTCCTGATCCTTCTGTGCGGCCGCGAGATCCAGGCGTGCTGACGGCGCGGCCGCCGCGAGCGGCGAAGCCTGCGGCGCGCCCGCCGGCGTTGCCGGAAACGGATCCTTCGCCAGCGGCAGCGTGCTGTCTTCGCCGTTCGACGAGACGCCCATCGCCTGCGCCAGCGCGACGCGGGCCTGGTGGAGCTGCTGTTGGGCACCGTCGACCGCGGCGCGGGCTCTCGCGTCGGCCGCCTGCGCGCGCGATTGCTCCGCGCCCGCCACCTCGCCCGCCTGAATCAGCTGGCGCGTCAGGTTGAGCAGGTCGCCCTGCAGCTTCGCCGTCTGCTTCGTGATGTCGAGCGTCTCCTGCGCCGCGCGCAGATCCCAGTAAGCGTCGATTGTTGCGAGCGCGCTCGACGACAGCTGCTGGCGCGCCTGCAGCTGGCTCGAGTCGCGCGAGATGATGGCAGAGTTCTCGAACGCGGCGACCGCGGCGGCGCCGCGGCCGCGCAGCAGCGGGAACGTCAGGTTGATGCCGCTGTGCAGCGTGTACAGATCCGGATCGCCCTTGCCGCCGTGCACCGCGTCGGCCGGCTTGCCGCGATAGTTCGTCCCGTTGTCCTCCGCGTCGAGATACGGCGCGATCTGGATGCCGTTCCGGAACAGCTTCTGGAGCGAGAAGGAAATCGTCGTGTCCCAGAAGTTCTCGTCGATCGGCGCGTCGCCGAGATTCGCGCGGGCGGTGATCGTATCCTGCTGCGTCGAGATGAGATCTTTCAGGCCGTTCTCGAGATCGCCGCCGAGGCTGTTCTGGAGGAAGTTGGCGCGCGCCTGCGTCAGGTCCGCCTTCTGCTGCACATCCGCCGTATTGCGGATCAGGTCGTCGAACACCTGCACCAGGTTCCCCATCGTCGAGTCGATGGCGGTCAACTGCGTGAGGGCCGTGCCTTCCTGCCCGGGCGCCGACGTCTTGAGCTGATCGATGAGCGGGATCAGCTGGTGCGCATTCTGCACCGCGACGACGTTCGACTGAATCAGGTTATCGAGCTTCGTGCGCTTGTCGATCTCGCTCTGCTTGCGCGATTCGGTCAGCTCCTGCGTCCGGTGGCTGGTGTTGACGTTCGTGATGAACGTCAGGTCGAACGGCCCGCGCTGTTCCTGCACGACGCCTTCGTTGAACTGAATAGTGGCGTCCGAGCGCTGGATGTTCGGGTCGTTCTGGAACGTGAGGCGAAGCGCTTCGTCGACGCCGATCCCCTCGGTCGCGAACTGGACGACGGGCGCGCTCTTCGGTGGCGCTGCGTCCTTCGCTGCGGGAGCTCCAGCCCCACGGGCCGGCGGCTGCTGTGCCGCCGTCGACGTGACGAACAGAACGATCAAAAACGCCGATAACGATCCGCGGATCATGACGCTCCTTGTGCTGCGAAATCGCAGGCAGGAAGACGCTCGATTTGGGGGATGCCGGGCCGCGATTCTATCAAGAATCGCTTTCGCTGTGGCAAGTGTGCTACGCTCCGACGCCCCTTATTCAGAGGCCTTGATGGCGTCTCTAGCTGCGCGTGCCGCGTTCGGCGTTTCCGTTTTTCTTTTTGTGATTGCAGCCACGCTCGCGTGCGAAAACCTTTCGCCCGGGCCTTCGCTTACGAACATCACCCTCGGGACCTTCGGCAAGGAAGCGACCACCGACAATCGTGACCCGACGTTGTGTTGCTGCCGCGCGACCGGCACCGTCACCAACAAGAATTCCGTCGCCGTGTACGTCACCATGACGTTGACAGCGCTCGACTTAAAGGGCAGCGCGATTCAGCAGTCGATCTACTTCGTCCCCGACCTCGGCCCGGGCCAGACTGCACAGATGGACGTGCCCGGCTTCTTCGTACCTTGTGTCTCAATTGGCGGCTTCGTTCCTTCGCTCACGGTCCACGGACTTACTGAACCGCCGCTATGACCGTCCGCCATGCGTCGCTTGAAACGGGCGCAGGGATTGGATTCGGGTTGATGACCGAACTGGCGGAGCGGGTCCGATCGCTGTCGGTCTCGCGATGGGGCGCGGACAAGTCGCTCGAAATGGTGGGCACGTCGCAGGCCTATGTGGAGCTCCAGCGCAAGCTGGCGAAGGTCGCGCGGTATCGCGAACCCGTCTTGATTACCGGCGAGGCCGGCGTCGGCAAAGAGCAGCTGGCTGAGGCTATTTATTTACTGAGCGAGTCCTACAGCCGTCCTTACATTTCCGTCAACTGCCCGCAGTATCAGGAAGGCAACCTGACGGTCAGCGAGCTGTTCGGCCACGTCAAGGGCAGCTTTACGGGCGCAGTGGGCGACCATCCCGGCGCGTTCGAAGAAGCCGACGGCGGGACCATCTTCCTCGACGAGATCGGCGATTTGCCGTCGAATGCGCAGGCCATGCTGCTTCGCGCGCTCGCAACGGGCGAGTTCCGACCGCTCGGCGCCAACCGGTCGCGGCGCATCGACGTGCGCGTCATTTCGGCGACAAACCGTCCGCTGAACCAGTTGGTGATGACGAACCAGTTCCGGTACGACCTGTTCTCGCGTCTGGCGCGGTTTCAGCTCGATGTCCCCCCGCTGCGCGACCGGGCGGACGACTGGCTACTCCTCGTCGACCACTCACTGGCGCGCCTGGGCAGCAAATACGGCGTCCGCAAGCAGATGTCGGCCTCGTCCCTGCGTCTGCTCGAAACGTATCCCTGGCCGGGCAACGTGCGGCAGCTGATCAGCGTCGTGACGACCGGCTATGCGATGGCAGACGGCGAAACGATTGAGCCGGTCGACTTTGCGACCGTTCTCGATCGCGACGCCACCGCGCCGCTGGCGCCCACTCCCGATTCGCCCGACGCGCTCTATCACCGCCTTGTCCGCCGCGGCGAACCGTTCTGGGAAATCGTCTACGAAGCGTTCATGGACCGGAATCTGAATCGCGCACAGGTCCGCGAAGTGATTCGCAAGGGACTCGACGAAGCCGACCGCAATTACCGCAACGTGCTGACTCTGTTCGGCATGCCTGCGACTGATTACCAGCGGTTCATGGACTTCCTCCGTCACCACGATTTGAAGCCGTAGTTGCCCCCGTTGATTCAGTTGGAGCCGGGGCTCCATCGAATCGAGCCTCAACTCCATTCCGCGGTTCTCTCGTTCCGGCGCGAATTCGCTAACTCGCTCGTTCGAGACGACTTTACCGAAACGGCCCTTCCGGTACACCCATTGCTTCGACACGGCACCGTCCAACACGCTGCGGCTGGCAATGACGCGGGCCGGGGCGGCAACCATCAAGGAGGCACAATGGCCGGAGTTTCCCAGAAAATGACGCGCGGTGAAGTCCAGGACCTGCTCGCGAAGTTCGCGATCGAGAACCCGAAGTATCGCGATGCGCTGATCAAGGATCCGAAGAACATCATCGAGCGTCAGCTCGGCACCTCGCTGGGCAACGTCAAGGTCAAGGCCGTCGTCGAGTCGGCTGACACCATGTACGTCGTGATCCCGCACATCGCGGGTGAAGGCGAACTGAGCGACGCGGACCTCGAGAAGGTCGCGGGCGGCAAGCAGGACATCACCGCCAACTGCGTGCAGGTCGGTCTCGCGGCGGCCGGCAACACGGTCACCCAGCTGAACCTCGGCTAGTCGTTTCCGCTTTCGGGCGAGCCGCCGCCGGACATCTTGGCGGCGGCTCTTTTTTTTCGTGCACACATCCATCTCCGCCCGAGCTCGCACGATTTACGAGCGCGTCGAATCGCTCCGCGGCCGCCGCTTCCCGCCCATCGATCGAATCGACGACAAGGCCATAGCTGCGCTGTCCGCGTGGGCGCGCGCGTTTGCGCCGGGCAATCCCGACGCGCTGGCCGCACGGCTCGCGTGGGACGGCCTGACGCCTGCGCTCGTCGTCGCGGCGCTCGACGCCCCGGCTGACGAAGTCGCGCCCGCGTGGACCGCCTGGCTCGACGCGTTCGCCGACGCGGCGCGCATGCAGGCGGCGGCGCTTCGCACCTCGAAGGTCGAGACCTTCGACGTTGCGTACGGCGAGATCTGGTCCGCGGTGGTTTGCGCGGCACATGCGCGGATTGACCCGAAGCTGCCTGCGCTCGACCGACAGTTGATGCGCGAGCTGTCCGCGCTCGGCGACCTGGCGATCGACGAAGCGTTCTCGCGGTATCTCGAAGGCGTCGGCATCGACCGCCGGACGCTGACAGCCGACTCGTCCGCGCACTATCGCGCGTTCGTGCTCTCGGCGCTCGACGGCGGGTTGATGGATCTGTGGCATGCGTATCCCGTTCTCGCGCACCAAACCGCCATCGTCGCCGGGGGCTGGATTGACGCGACGACCGAGCTGCTGCAGCGGGTCGACGCCGACCGCTCGCGGATCGGCGACGTGCTGAACGGCGGCGTCGATCCCGGTCCGATCGTCGACGTCGAGCCCGGCCTGTCCGACGCCCACGACGGCCGGCGGCGCGTGGCCGTGCTCCACTTCGCCAACGGACTGCGCGTCGTTTACAAGCCGCGCGACGTCGAGATCGAGCGCGCATTCGGCACACTCGCGGACTGGCTGCGCGCGTGCGGCTTCGACCCCTTCATCCGCGTATCGCGCGTCGTCTCGGGCAACGGGTATGGCTGGGTCGAGTACGCGGCGCACGAGGCGTTCGACCATGCGTCCGAAGCGCGCGAGTACTTCCGCTGCGCTGGCGCGCTCATCTTTTTCACGCACCTGCTCGGCAGCCGCGATCTCCACATGGAGAACGTCGTGGCGACGCGAAGCGGCCCGGTCGTCGTCGATCTCGAGCTGCTGCTGCAGCCCGAACTCAGGGGCGCGGCCGAGGGGGATGCAGACCAATCGTGCCTGCGCACGGGACTGCTCAGCCTCATCGAGGTCGGTCCCGGCGACGAAGTGTTCGATGTCGGAGGATTGCGGGGCAGCGGCCGCGTGCCGCTCGCCGCCGCGCGCCGGACGTGGCGCAACGGCGGCACCGACGCCATCGCGTACGTGGACGAGACCGTCGCTCACGCAGCCGTCAAGAACACGGTC
>DASQHH010000647.1:0-8407 GCA_035632195.1 Vicinamibacterales bacterium | reverse complement strand
TGCCGATCGTGGTCCTCGATCCGGAGCAGCACGGTCCCGCCGGAGGCGCGGGCGTGTCCCCAGACATAGATGGCGTTGACGACGTGGCCGAGATGGAGGAAGCCGGTGGGCGCCGGCGCAAACCTTGTTAGAATGTGCAGCCTCACACCGCTCACAGGGGATCTTATTCATGAATCGTCAGTTCCGTTTCGTCGCGGCGGCTGCTGCCCTGACCGTTTCGCTGGCCTGGATGAACGCGGACGTCCGGGCGCAGTTCAAGCCGAAGCTCGGGGAATGGTGGACGTACGGCGCGGATCTCGCCAGCACGCGCTATTCGCCGCTCGATCAGATCAACAAGGACAACTTCAACAAACTCGAGGTCGCGTGGCGATTCAAGACCGATTTCCTCGGTCCGCGGCCGGAGTTCAACTTTCAGTCGACGCCGCTGATGGTGGACGGCGTCGTCTATTCGACCGCCGGCACACGTCGCGCGGTCGTCGCGCTCGACGCGGCAACCGGCGAGCTGATCTGGATGCACAGCGAGAACGAAGGGCCGCGGGGCGCGGCGGCGCCGCGCCAGCTCTCCGGCCGCGGGCTCGCGTACTGGTCCGACGGCCGTCAGTCGCGCATCGTCTATGTCACGCCGGGATATAGGCTGGTTGCCCTCGACGCGAAGACGGGCGTGCCGGTCTCCGGCTTCGGCACCAACGGCGTCGTTGATCTCAAGACGGAAGACGACCAGCAGATCGACCTCGTGAACGGCGAGGTCGGACTGCATGCCACGCCGATCATCGCCAAGGACGTCATCGTCGTCGGCGCCGCGCACCTGCCTGGCGGCGCGCCCAAGAGCAGGATTCACGAGAAGGGATTCATCCGCGGATACGACGCGCGCACCGGCAAACGCCTCTGGATCTTCCACACCATTCCGCAGGCCGGCGAGTTCGGCAACGACACCTGGGAAAAGGACTCCTGGTCGTACACCGGCAACGCCGGCGTCTGGGCGGAGATGACGGTCGACGAGGAGCTCGGCTTGGTCTATCTGCCGGTGGAACTGCCAACGGGCGACTACTACGGCGGCAACCGCCCCGGCAAGGGACTCTTCGGCGAGAGCCTCGTCGCGCTCGATATCAAGACCGGCCAGCGCAAATGGCACTTCCAGCTCGAGCATCACGGGATCTGGGATCACGACATCCCGAGCGCGCCGATCCTGGCCGACATCACCGTCGATGGACGCCGGATCAAGGCAATCGCGCAGCCGACGAAGCAGAACTGGCTCTACGTCTTCGATCGCACGAACGGCAAGCCGGTGTGGCCGATCGAAGAGCGTCCGGTGGCGAAGGGCGACGTGCCCGGGGAGTGGTACTCCCCGACGCAGCCGTTCGTGACGAAGCCGCCCGCGTACGATCGGCAGGGCGTGTCGCTCGACGACCTGATCGATTTCACGCCCGAACTGCATCAGCAGGCGGTCGACCTCGTGTCGAAGTACAAGATCGGTCCGCTCTTCACGCCGCCCGTCGTCAGCACGTGGCCGGGCCCGCTCGGCACGATCATGCTGCCCGGCAGCACCGGCGGCGCGAACTGGCAGGGCGGATCGATCGATCCCGAATCGAACATCGTCTACATCTATTCGCAGACGCTGCCGAACTCGATCGGCCTGGCGCCGGCGGATCCCGCGCGCTCCGACTTCGGGTACGTTCAGGGCACCGCGCGCGATCCGAACGCGGCGCCATCGGCGGGACGCGGCGGCCGCGGCGGTGCGCCAGGAGCTCCCGGCGGCGGGGGACGTGGTGGTGGTGAAGAAGGCGGCGGCGGAGGCGGCCTGCAGGTCCAGGGTCTGCCGATCATCAAGCCGCCGTACGGACGCATCACGGCAATCGATCTGAACAAGGGCGAGAGAGTCTGGCAGGTCGCCCACGGTGAAACGGCGGACAACGTCAAGAACAATCCGGCGCTCAAGGGCCTGAACATTCCGCGCACCGGGCGCAATGGACGCGTCGGCGTGCTGACGACGAAGACGCTCGTGATCGCGGGCGACAGCGGCGTGGCGACACAGCCGAACGGCCAGCGTGGCGCGATGCTGCGGGCGTATGACAAGGCGACCGGCAGCGAGGTCGGCGCCGTGTTCATGGCTGCGCCGCAGACGGGGTCGCCGATGACGTACTTGCACAACGGCAAGCAGTACATCGTGATCGCGATCAGCGGCGGCAACTATACGGGCGAGCTCGTCGCGTACAAGCTACCCGGATAGCTTCTTCCACGCTTTCCAGTCGGAGATGGTCGCGTCGACCATCTCCGACGCAGCGCGCTCGAGCCATCGGGGACGCCGTCCGCGGAGATCCCGGCGGATGCGCGCGCCGCCACGGCTTGCGTGGATGTTCGCCGCCTCCCATCCCATCGCGCGCAGCAGCCGCTGCTCGTCGCGTCGCCGCGGCAGCTCGGCCAGCTCGATTCGCGAGCAATCCGGTGCCAGCCGCCGCACGACCCAGCCGCCCGCAATCGTCAAAAACGGATCGCTCGCGCGCGTCGTGCATTCGATCAGCTGACGCGCTGACGATACCGATCCGAGGAACGCCTTCGCCTCCCGTGCGACGAGGCCGCCGCCCACCGTCGCGAGCGCGACGAACCGTGGACGGCCGAGACTGCCGGCGCCGGCGATCCGCCGGGCGACGCGAATGTCCACGGCGCCATCGGGCAGCGAGGCGAACAGCTGTCTCGGCACGTACGACGGCGGCCGGCCGCCGCTCATGCGCAGCGTTGGCAGCGCCGTCAATCGCTCCCAGAACCGGACCGGATCGCGCAGCTCGCCGGTTGCGGCGTCGCGAAGCCAGCGGCGGCGCTCCGCGAGCACGATGGGGCGGCCCCCGCGCTCGAGCGACGCGACGTAGCCTTCGAGGATCGTCTCGCAGGCGTCACCGAGCGGCATTGAGAGATGCGCATCGAGCTCGGCCAGCGCGGCGCTTGTCGCGAGCCGGATCAGGTCGTTGGTATAGGGCAGTTGTCGCGCTTCGTCGACGTCGTTGACGCCCCACACGAGCCGGCCTTCGCGATCGCGCCACGTCCCGTAGTTCTCGACGTGAAGGTCGCCGACCGAAAGAACGACCGGCGCGTCGTGTGCCTTCCGGCATATTCGCGGATACTCGCTCGCCCATCGGTAGTACGTCGCGCGCAGAAACACGAACGGAGATGCCCGCATCCGCTCATGTTTCAGATTCAGATCCGATCGGACGACGGCCGTTCGCGACGCGAGCCATTTCTCGTACCGGTTGGTCGAGGACCGGATGTCCACTGTTCTCAGTAAACGACGGGCGCGAGGGCGGCTTCGATATCCGCGCGGTTGGCCTCTTCCCACGGCGGCAACTTCAACCCGCGACCCAGCGACCGGATGTCCTCGTCGGAGGTGAAACCCGGCGCTATCGTCGCCACTTCGAACAGCACGTTTCCCGGTTCGCGGAAGTAAATCGACTTGAAATAGCAGCGGTCGCGGACTTCGGTGACCTTGCAGCCGTAGGCGATCAGCTTTTCGCGGAGCGCGAGCTGCTCGTCCTCGGACGGAATCGCCATCGCGACGTGGTGCACCGTGCCGAGCCCGTTGACGGCCGCCTCGGCGTCCGGATCGTGCGCGATGTCGATCCAGCGTCCCGGCCCCCCGCCGTTCACCGCGACCCGGATGCGCCCGCCGGTCTCTTCGACGACCGTCCAGTCGAGCAGCGCCGTCATCAAATCGATGGTCCTGGCGGGGTCGCGGACGAGCAGCGTCACGCTGTGGAGTCCGCGGATGCCTTTTTCGTCGCGCGCCCATGGAATGCGCGTGTCGCGGCTCGTGGCAATCAGTTCGAACATCAGGCCCGACGCGTCGGAGCAGCCGATTGCGGGCTCGCCGAAACGCGGCGGCAGATCGTTGACCGCGATCCCCTTCGAACCGAGATGGATCCGCCACTCGTCGAGCGATCCGGTCGGAACGGAGAACGCCGTCGCCACGACCTGTCCGGTGCCCTTCGTCCCCACCTTCACGTTCCGGTTCGCGTACGGGAACGTCGTCCAGATCGTGCCCGGCGTGCCGCGCTCGTCGCCGTAATAGAAATGGTAGACGTGGTGGTTGTCGAAGTTGACCGTCTTCTTGACCAGCCGGAGACCGAGACCGCCGAGACAGAAGTCGAGGTCGGGCTGCGCTTCGTCGACGGTCGCGGTGACGTGATGGAGGCCGAGGACCGGCATGACTCCGCTACCAGATTGTCTGCGCGTGCGCGTAGCGGCGGATGGCGGCGTCTTTCGTGACGATTCGCGCCCGCTGGCGCCTGGCGGTGGCGACGATGATCTGATCGGCGGGGTCGCCATGGAAGGGCTGCGGCAACTCGCAGCTGTCGACGAGAATGTCAGAGGTCACCGGCGAGACATTCAATCCTTCGATGGCCGTAGCTTCCTCCAGCCACACTCGAAGCGGACGATCGAGCACGAGCTGCCGCTTTTCGACTCTCTTCGCGACCTCCCAGATGGAAATCATCGAAACCGCCAGGTCCCCTTCCTCGACGGCTGCCGCGATTGCAGCCGCAGCGCGCCGGGACAGCCGCTTGTCCTTCGTGACCCACCACATCCAGGCATGGGTATCAAGAACGGTCGGCATCCCATGACTCTCCGGTCCGGAACGGGTTTCCGATGTCCTTCAGGATGCTTCCCGCAAGCGAGCCGCTTCGCCCCTTTGCTCCCAAAGGCACAATGGCCGCCACCGGACGGCCGCGCTTCGTGACGATGACGGATGTCTTCGTCGCAGCGACGTCGGCGAGAATCTTGAGACAGCGGTCCTTGAACTGCGCGGCGGGGATCCTGGTCATACTGGCAATATAGGGTCGCCATATGGCCATGTCAAATGGCCAGATTAGCTTCAACGGCCTGCGCTGTCCCGTTGCTCCGCCACGGACTCCTGCGCGCCCATGCCGATGGCCGCCCAGCTGACGATCAGCGCCGCGACCAGAAACCCGGCCGCGAGCAGGAATGGAGCGCCGGGGAGATTGACGGCCGGGCCGATGCCGACGGCAAACGCCCAGGTGAACAGCGTGGGCGCCGCCATCGAGGCGATCCCCTGCAGACTGCCGTTCGCGCCCTGCAGTCGCCCCTGCTCCGTGGCATCGACTCGCCGCGTCATCAGACTCTGGAGCGCAGGGTTTGCGAGCCCGTAGAGCGCCGTCATCACGATGCCGGTGAGAAACAGCGCGCCCGTGGGCGCGAGCGCGTAGACGAGCATCGCCGACGCCCCGCTCGCGAGCCCGAGTGCCAGCGCGCGCCGTTCGCCGACGGCCCGCACGATCCGGCCGACCAGACCTCCCTGCACCACGACCGACGCCGCCCCGACGAGCGCGAGCACCAGTCCCATCGTCAGCTGCGTCCACTGAAACCGGTATTGCATGTAGATGACGGCCATGATGGGCAGCGAGTCGTGGCCGAGCATCGACAGGAATCCGGCGAAGCCGAGCGCGAAGAGCTGCGGCTTCGATCGCAGGAGGTTGATGGCGCCGATCGGATTCGCGCGCGTCCAGTGGAACGGCCTCCGGCGCTCGGGCGGCAGCGACTCGGGAAGGATGAAATACCCGTACCCCGCGTTCGCGAGGCTCAGCGCCGCGGCGCCCCAGAACGGCGCGCGCAGGCTGATGCCCCCCAGCAGCCCTCCGACCGACGGTCCGACGATGAAGCCGATGCCGAACGACACGCCGAGCATCCCGAATTTTTCCGCGCGCTGCTCCGGCGGAGTGACGTCGGCGATGTACGCCGTCGCCGTCGGCAGGCTCGACGAGGTGATGCCTGAGACGACGCGGCCGAGAAACAGCCACCACAGGGACGGCGCGACGGCCATCAGCACGTAGTCGAGGCCGAGGCCCACGTTCGACAGCAGGATGACCGTGCGCCGGCCGAAGCGATCGGACAGGGAGCCGAGCACCGGCGAGAAGACGAACTGCATCACCGACCAGACGGTTGCGAACAGCCCGTAGACGATCGCGCCGGACGCCGTGTCGCCCGTCTTGAACTGCAGGACGAGCGCCGGCAGCACGGGCACGATCACTCCGAGCGCCAGCATGTCGAGGAGGACGGTGACGAAGATGAAGACGAAGGCCGCGCGGGATCGCGCGGCCTGCCCGACGATCAAATCGCGCTATCTCTCTTCGAGCCAGCGGTCGGCGAGGACGCTGACCGGCTTGGTCAGCTTCTTGCCGCCGACCTCGAGCGTGACGAGGTACGTGCCTTCCGGCACCGCCTGCCCGACGCCGCCCCGGCCGCCGCCGAAGCCGCCGCGGCCGTCCGCGTTCTGCGGCGGATTCGGCGCGAGGTTCCACAGCACGCGGTTGATGCCGGCCTGCTTCGTGCCGTCGATGTTGCGGAGGACACGGCCGTTGATGTCGCTGATCGCGATCTTCACGTCGCCGCTCGCGGCGGATTTCAGGTAGTAGCTGATGTACGTCCCGCGCGGAGCGTTCTCGCCGACGAACACCTTCTGTCCGCCGACCTGCTGGCCGTGCCGCTGATCGTTGAGGTACGCAATCGCCGGCCGGACGTCGAAGAGGTGCGCGTCTTCGCCCTGGACCTCCGGCGTGAGCTCCTGCAGCGCGCCGATGTCGTCGACGATCCAGATGCTGCGGCCGTGCGTCGCGACGATCAGATCGTTGTCGCGCGGGTGCACGAGGATGTCGTCGGTCCGCACCGTCGGGTAGTTCGTCATGAACCGCTTCCACGACTTGCCATCGTCGAGCGAGATGAAGAGGCCGAACTCCGTGCCGACGTAGAGCAGATTGCGGTTCTTCGGATCCTCCCGGATCACCTGGACGTTGCCGTACGACGGGAGGTTGTTCGAGATGCTCTCGAAACTCTGGCCGTAGTTGCGCGTCACGAAGACGTACGGCTTGAGGTCGTCGCTGCGGTGGCCGTCGACCGCCACGTACGCGGTGCCCGCGTCGAAATGCGAGGCGTCGATGCGCGAAATCCAGTACTGATTGTTTGGCGGCAACCCCGGCAGGTTCTTCCCGACGTCCGCGAATGTCGTTCCTCCGTCTCGGCTCACCTGCAGGTTCCCATCGTCCGTGCCGGCCCAGACGACGCCCGGCAGCGTCGGCGATTCCGAGATGGCGATGATGGTGCTGTACGAGACGACGCCGTCGTTCTTCGAGAGCTGGGTGACGTTGCCCGGCGCGCCCATCAGCGAGACGGTATTGCGGTCGACGTTCTTCGTCAGATCCGGGCTCGCCACCCACGTGTCGCCCTGGTTGTACGACTTGAACAGCCGGTTGCCGCCGAGCCACACGATCTTCGGGTTGTGCGGCGACATGATGACCGGCGTGTTCCAGTTGAAGCGGTACTGATCGCCGGCGGTGGCGTTCAGGACGTTCGGCGGCCCGCCGCGGCCGAAGCCTCCGGGAGCCGGGACGGTCGCCACGCCGCCGACCTGCACCGGAGGATTGCCCGCCTGCGTCGGTGGCTGGCCCCCGCGCGCGAAATTAGGCCCCTCAGCCGTGCCGGTCACCGGTTGTCCGCGTCCACCTCCGCGTCCGCCGCGGCCGCGCCCGCCGGCACCCGGCGCGGGCGGCGCCACCGGCCGGATGCTCTTGCCCTGGCCGGTGCGCAGGTCGTAGCGATTCGTCGCGCCGTCCTGGGACTCGGTAATCACCAGGTTGTAGTCGGTGGGATCGACCGCCGTGTAAAAGCCGTCACCTCCGCCGATGCCGAACCAGTCGGAGTTCATGATGCCGCCGCGCCCGCGGACGGCGCTTGGACCGCCCCAGCTGCCGTTGTCCTGCAGCCCCATGTAGACGTAGTACGGGTGGCGCATGTCGGCGGTCACGACGTAAGCGAGGGCGGTCGCCATCGTGTTGACGTAATCCCACGTGTGACCCTGGTCCCAGCTGACGTCGAGGCCGCCGTCGTTGCCGATCATGATGTGTTTCGGATTGCGGGGATCGACCCAGATCGCGTGCTGGTCGACGTGGCCGGGCGAATCGTTGCCGCCGGCGTTGTCGAGCGTGGCGAACGTTTTGCCGCCGTCCAGGGACTTGGCGACCGGCAGTCCGGCTACGTAGATCGTCCGGTCGTTGCTCGGGTCGACGCGCAGCTGGCTGAAATACATCGCGCGCGCGTCGCAGTTCGTCATGAGCGTCCACGATTCGCCGCGATTCTCAGATCGGAACACGCCACCGCGGCTCAACTCCATCGCCGGCGGAGTCCAGCCCGCGGGAGGCTGCGGCGCTTCTCCGCGCCCGCCGCCACCGCCGCCGCCGCGACCCGCGAGGTATCCGCGCGCCGGACCGCCGTTGTTGCACCAGTCGAACGACGGACCGCCTCTTCCACCTTCCTGCGTCGCCGGCTCGGCGGCCGCACCTGCCCTACCCGCCCCACCTGCCCCACCTGCCCTGCCTGCCCCGCCCGGCGGCACGACCGCCGCGGCGCCGGC
>DASQHH010000646.1:0-3830 GCA_035632195.1 Vicinamibacterales bacterium | reverse complement strand
GACGATGCGGTTGTGGCCATCGACGTGTCCGGCGTCCGCCCACGCGGTGGATACCGATTCGACGGCGATGGCGGAGGTGAGGTCCACCTGCGGTCCGCAGGCGGCGGTCAGGACGAGCGCGGCAAGGGCGACTTTGAGCTTCACACTTACTTAGACACCGGCTCGCGGAATTCCGCTCGGCTGAGGCGCTCGGCTAAAGCCTCGCGCTCCCGGTCTGCAGCGTTCGGTTTTCGGCGGCGCCGAGCCGCAGGACGGTGATGTCGCTTTCCTCGTCTCCAGGGTCCTGCGCGAGTCGCCAGCCGCGCGAGCGATAGCGGCCGGCCGCGTGGAAGGCGACGGCAATCGCCAGAAAGACGGCGACCATGAGGGTGATGGGAACCGGATCGCTCCTGACCCGTGTTTCGAGCGCCACGACGCCGTCGGACATGGCGTACGCGCCGATGAGATACATCGGCCAGAGCCGCCGGAGCCGAGCGTGGCCTGCGCGGTACGCTCGGGTGAACGGCACGAAATCGATCGTGATGGCGAGGAAGGCCGCGAACGCCGTCACGACCGCCGCCGTGACCGCGCCGTGGCTCCATCCGCCAATCGCGACGGCGAGCGCCGTGGTGACCGGCGCGACGACGGCGACGATCGACGCTCGCGCGGCGGCACGATAGGACGCGAGGCGATCCGGCGCGTTCACGATCCAGGTCCAGGCCGCGGGCAGCTGGCTGGGGACGAAGAACGCCGCGCGGACCCCGATGGCCATCCAGTACGCGAGCATCAGCGGCATCGGCTGCAGCGCGGCCGCGAGGTCGCCGCGCGCGCGTGAGAGCGAGACGACGATGAGGCCGAGGCCGATCGCGCTGTTGATCGCGATTGGCGCCCGCTGCACTGGATTCCTCGCGAGCGTCATCAGCATGAAGTCCGCAGCGGCGCGCCCGATCGCGTCGCGGAAGAGCAGCGCATGCGCGATTCCGCGTGTAAACCGGGCGCGGCGGAAGTCAGAGGAGGCCGATCCGGCGAGCGCGATCTGCATCTGCCGGTGGTTCGCGGCGATGGACGAGACAAGTGCCGACGCGACGAGCGCGGGGACGACCATCAGCGCCGAGCGGCTCAGCGCGAGGTACTCGTCCCACGCGCCGCGGTCCGATCGGCGCAGGACGTCAAAGAGCGCGACGAACCAGGTTATGGGCGGCGACAGCGTGTCCGGGATGTGAAGCAGCCCCGGCCGCGCGGGCGGCGCGACGACGGCGACGAGGAAGACGAGCAGCGCCGACACGAAGACGAACTGCAGCACGGACGCGGCGATCGACGAGAAGCGCGCGCCGCCGGCGAGCGCCACCGTCGACCGGATCGTCACAATTGCCGCGAATGCGAGCAGCGCCGCCGAGGTCGTCACCACGAGCACACTGGCGAGGTTGCCGGCGAACGCGACGATCCAATACCGGCCGTGCGAACTCGTCGACATCGTAAACGCGAACACGAACGCGTTGAACAGATTGATGCCGACCGCGGATCCGATGAGGAACAGCGCGAGCGCGGACAGCTTGGCCACCACCAGCGACCGCCGGGGCATCGGCAGCGGGCCGAGCACCATCACGTCCCGGCGGTCGAACGTCAGCGAGTCCCACACGAAGACGGCGACGAGCCCCGCGGCAACGATCGCGTAACCGCACAGCACCGCGACGATCCACTCGAGCATGTTCTGCGCCATCTCGCCGCGCACGGTGGCGTAGCGGAACGCCGAGCCGAGCGACACCCATCGGCGCGACACGGGGATCGTGAGCAGCGAGTACTGCGGGAAGATGCTGACGATGAGAAACAGCGACGGCGTGACGATGAACGCGAAGACGAAGACGATCGCCTGGCGCATCCGCATGTCCGACGCGACGTTCTCGGACGTGAAGAACTGCGCGAAGAACGCGCGCACCAGGACGGTGAACGGAGTCACGGCCTTCATCGCGTCATTGCTTCATGGCTTCGAGCAGGCCGGCGGTGCGCTCGGCGAGGTTCTCTTCGGAGGTCAGCGCCGCGAACACGGCGTCGAGCGACGGCAGCTGCAGCGTCGTGCGGAGGTTCTCGACGGAATCGTGGCCGACCTGGCGGCCGTCCTTCAGAATCACGACGCGCGAGCACACCTGCTCGACGACCTCGAGCACGTGCGAGCTGAAGACGACGATCTTGCCTTCGTCCGCGAGCGCGCGGACGAAGCGCTTCAGCAGTCGCGCGGCGCTGACGTCCAGGCCCGAGAAGGGCTCGTCCAGGATCACGATCCGCGGGTTGTGCAGCACCGCGGCGGCGATCAGGACCTTCTGCCGCATCCCCTTCGAGTAGCCCGACAGCGTCTGGTAGCGGTCGTCGGTCACCTCGAGCAGGCGCATGAAGCGCTCGATCTTGGCGTCGAGGGCAGCCTCGGGCACGCTGCGGAGCTGGCCGACGAGGCGCAGGTACTCCTCGCCCGTCAGATACGTGTAAAGGTATGGCTCTTCCGGCACATAGCCGATGAGCGCCTTGTAGCGGGGGAGGTCGGCAAAGGCGTCGCGTCCGTCGAGCTGGACGGTGCCGTCGGTCGGCGGCAGGATGCCCGTCAGGATCTTGACCGTCGTGCTCTTCCCGGAGCCGTTGGGGCCCAGGAGGCCCAGGACCTCGCCGGGCCGGGCGTCGAACGAGAGCTCCCGCATGGCGGCCAGAGCGCCGTAGTACTTCGTCAGCGCGCGGATTTGGAGCATGTCACCTTAGACACCGGAGAACGATGTTCGGCGTCCCAGGTTGTTCATCCCGTCTCTGATGGCAGTTGAATGGTAGACTGATGGTATGAAATCGACCATCGATAAGGCGGGCCGCGTCGTGATCCCGGCCGCGATTCGGGACCGCGCGGGGCTTGGACCGGGAGCCGAAATCGACATCACGCTCGACGACCTTGGCGTCCGGATCGAGCGTGTGTCGCGGGCTCCGCGCCTGGTTCGCGTCGGCCGCCGCCTCGTCGCGCGGCCGACGGCCGGAGCCGGCTCGCGTGCTCGCGTGGACGTCGCGGCCCTGGTCGAAGAAGAGCGCAACCGGTGGCCGTGACGACGTTCTTCGACACAAGCGTGCTGCTGGCCGGCCTCGTCGACTTCGGTCCGCAGAGCGCGCCGGCGCAGTCGGTGCTGCATGCGGTGGCGGAACGCCACATCCCGTCACCCGCGACGGCGTGGCACTGCTGCCTTGAATTCTTTTCGGTGTCCACGCGCCTGCCCGCGGAGTTCCGGCTCTCGCCGGCTGACGCGGCTCAGCTCGTGGAAGAGGAAATATTCGGCCGGATGGCCGTGCACGATCTCCCGGACGGTTGGCGGCTGCCGCTGCTCAAAGGCGCGGCCGGAGATGGCAGCACGGGCGGCCGCATCTACGACGCGCACATCGCCGAGATCGCGCGCGCCGCCGGGGCCGCGGTCGTTGTCACGGACAATCGCAAGCACTTTCTGGCCGCGCTGCGGCACGGCATCCGAGTCGAGACACCCGTTGAGTTTCTGGAGACCATGAAGCGGCGCCAATCGGACAAGGGATGACGCGCTCTGTGGACGCCCTGCGCGTCGAAGGATTTGCGAAGGACTACCGGCGCGTCCGGGCTCTGGACGATGTCTCGTTCTCCATCCGGCAGGGCGAGGTGCTGGGGCTGATCGGACCGAACGGCGCAGGCAAGACGACGCTCTTCGAATGCCTTGCCGGCGTCCTGCCGCTGGACGGCGGCCGGCTGCTCCGGGCCGCGGGCCAGGCTGTTTCGTTGACCGACCGGACGTCGCTCCTCTTCTACATGCCGGACGGGATCGCGCCGTGGCCGGCGCAGCCGCTTGGCTGGGTGCTGGATT
>DASQHH010000645.1:0-7908 GCA_035632195.1 Vicinamibacterales bacterium | reverse complement strand
TCGTCGATCACACGCAGGTCGGCGTCCGTCTGACCGAGCCTGCCAACGCCGGAGCGGCGCTGTTATACCTGACTGGCTCGGCGGCTCATTTCGACGGTCTCCGCGCGCGCGCATCGGACCTGGGGATGTCGCTGACGAGCGCAGGTCTGCAGGTGGACCGCGTATTGAAGCCGATGGCGACGGAGGAGGCTATCTACGGAGCGCTGCGGCTGCCGCCGATCCCGCCGGAGATTCGCGACGGCGGCGACGAGATTCCCCGCGCGATCGCCGGTACGCTGCCGCGCCTGCTCGCGCGGCGCGACATCCGCGGCGACCTGCACATGCACTCGACGTGGAGCGACGGCCGCGATTCGATTGCCTCGATGGTCGCGACGTGCGTCGATTTGGGCTACGAGTACTGCGCCATCACCGACCACTCGCCCAGTTCGGCGGCGGCGCGGAACCTGTCAATCGAGGCCGTCCAGAAGCAGGCGGACGAGATCGCTTCGGTTCGCGAGCGGTTCCCCGGCATCACGGTCCTGCACGGCTGCGAGGTCGACATCCTGCCCGACGGCCGGCTCGATTTTCCAGATTCCGTGCTCCAGCGCTTCGACATCGTCCTCGCGTCGCTGCACGACCGCGCGGGACACGCGCCGGACCGGCTGATGAAGCGCTACACGGCAGCGATGCGCCACCCGCTGGTGACGCTCATCACGCATCCCACCAACCGCGTAATCCCGAGCCGGCGCGGATATGATCTCGACTACGACGCGCTGTTCGCGCTGGCGATCGAGACGCGGACGATCGTCGAAATCGACGGCTCGCCGAGCCACCTGGATCTCGACGGGGCGCTGGCGCGGCGGGCCGCCTCGGCGGGCGCCATGCTGGCCGTCGACAGTGACTGCCACCGCGCCGAGATGCTCGAGCGCCAGATGAGCCTCGGTATTGCAACGGCGCGGCGCGGCTGGGTCGAGGCGCGCCACGTGGTCAATACGCGAGCGATCGATGACGTCCGCGCGATCATCGCCGCCAAGCGGACGCGATGACCGCCCGGTGGGACCAGCGCGCCGCGGCGCTCGCCGTGGCCGCGGCGGCGTTCGCTATCTATCGCGCCACGCTGCTGCCAGGTTTCGATTTCGGGGACACCGGGTCGTTCCAGACGATCGTCAGCCTGCCGCTCCTCACGCCGAGAGACAGCTACCCGCTCTATTTCGCAATCGGCCGGACGCTCGTCGCCCTGTCGCACGCCGAGCCCGCGTGGCTCCTGAACGTCGCATCCGCGGTCGAGGGCGGCGTGGCGTGCGGCCTGCTCGTGCTGGTCGGCGCGGAGCTGTCCGGATCCACGCTGGCGGGGGCAGCGGCGGGACTGCTGTTCGCGGTGTCGTACACGTTCTGGAGCCAGGCGATCATCGCCGAGGTGTACGCGCTGCACGCCTGCTGTCTCGCCGGATCCCTCCTGCTCCTCCTGCGCTGGTCGAAGCGGCCGACGCTGACCCGGCTCGCCGGGTTCTTCGCCGTGTACGCGCTCGGCTTCGGCGATCACCTGTCGATGGTGCTGCTGCTCCCCGGCTACACGCTGTTCCTGCTGGCCGTCGCATCCGGGGCGCCTGGCGGCTGGCGGTCGATGTTCGCGCCGCGGGTGGTCGCGCTGGCCGTGCTGATCGCCGCGCTCGGCGCCGCGCAGTACGTGTGGAACCTGCGGACGCTGTGGCTGATGCCGGATCCGCCGCGGTCGCTGCTGGACGGAATGCAGACGTTCTGGTTCGACGTCACCAAGTCGGACTGGCGCGACACGATGGTGCTGCAGGTGCCGCGCTCGATGGCCATGTCACGGCTCGCGATGTACTGGTTCGACCTGCGGCAGCAATTCGGTCCGATCGTCCCCGCGCTTGCCGGCCTCGGTCTGGCGCGTCTCGCTGTGGCGGACTGTCGCCGGGCGCTGCTGATGTTCGCGCTCTATGCCGTCAACGTGGCGTTCGCCTTCGGCTATAACGTCGGCGACAGCCACGTGTTCTATCTGCCCTCGCATCTGATCCTGGCGCTCCTCGCGGGGTCGTCGCTGACGCTCGCGGGGCTCGTGACGCGGCGCGGCGCAGCCATCTGCGCGACCGCGCTGATGCTGTACGCCGGCGTCCGGACATATCGCGACTTTCCGGCGCTCGATCGCAGCGGCGATCGTCGGCCCGAGCGGACCATCGCGGCGCTGACGTCGGGCCTGGACGACCGCCACGCCGTGCTGCTGACGGACCTGAACTGGCAGATCGCGAACGGACTGTCGTACTTCGCCCATACGCTTCGTCCTGAAGTGCTGTGGTCGCGTCTCTCCGACGTGATGTTGTATGCGCCAGCGCTCGTGGCGGACAACCAGGCGATCGGCCGCGACGTCACGCTGACCCAGTCGGCGCGCGACGAGCTGACCAGCGCGTACGGGCCCATGCTGCCGGTCGACCGTGACCGCCGCGTCTCGACGGCGTCTCTCACGGATGTCGTCCGCGCGCTGCCCACCGGTACGCGCTACGCCCTGTGTGTGCTGGAGCCGACACACGACTTCGCCGGGCGGGATGCACTGAGTGCCGATGTCGCCGCCGCGGTGGAAGCGTTGACCAGCGGCTCGGCGCGGATGCCCGGCGGCGATTACGCAATCCTTGCAGGTCTCAGCGGCCAACCGCCCCGGCTCGTCGTCGGATCTGCCAAACCATTCGAGCGAACGGCAGCCGTCGGCGGCGTTCCTGTCCAAGTCCGTATGGACTCATGGCTCGATTTCGACACGATCCGTCGAATGGGCTTCGGTCATGTGATTGCGGGGCGGCGGCACACGCTGATCGTCGAGCGTGGCGTCAGCTTCGCGGCGTTCGATGAAGAGGGACGCACGACGGCGACGGCGTACCGTGCAAACATCTTCGCGCCGCAGCCGCGCTACCTCGTCCAAAAGGGCGCCGGATCGCCGTGATATCGTTGGACATTGCCTGGCAGTATTGAGATGTCCCGCGCAGTCGCGATCGCCGTTCTCGCTGTCGCCGTGCTTGCGCATTCCGGCGCGCGCGCGGCGGAGCCGACGGCCGCCGAATTCGCGCAGTCGGTGCAGAAGAAATACGACGCGATCCGGGATTTCTCCGCCGACTTCGTCCACGCGTACGAAGGCGGCGCGCTGCGCAAGCAGGTCACCGAGCGCGGGCGGATGATGATCAAGAAGCCGGGCAAGATGCGGTGGGAATACACGACGCCTGAGGAAAAACTGTTCGTCTCCGACGGCCTCAAGATGTACTCGTATCTGCCGCAGGACAGACAGGTGATCGTGTCGACGATTCCACGCGGGGACGACGCCTCGACGCCGACGCTGTTCCTCGCCGGCAGGGGGAACCTGACGCGCGATTTCACCCCATCGCTCGTCGAACTGCCGAAAGGCATGCCGGCCGGCAGCCGTACGCTCAAGCTGGTCCCGAAATCGCGCCAGCACGACTACGACTGGCTGATGCTCGTGGTCGACCCGGCGACGCTCGCGTTCAGGGGGCTCGTGACCGTCGACGCGCAGGGCGGGATTTCGAGCTTTTCCTTCACGAATTTGAAGGAAAACCGCGGTCTGGCCGATAAGGAATTCACATTCACAATCCCTCGTGGTGTCGACATTGTCAGCGGTGATGCGACAAGTTAGACCCTTCCTCCTCATCGGTCTGTGCCTGTTTGCCGTGAGCTGCGCCACGTCGGGCGCGCTGCGCCGGGGGCACCAGGCGGAACAGCGCCAGGACTACGACCTCGCCGTCGTCGAGTACACGAAAGCGCTCCGCCTCAACCCGAACGACGTCGAGACGCGCGCGCTGCTGGATCGCGCCAAGATCCGCGCGTCTCAGGATCATTTCGTCCGCGGACGCCGGTTCGCCGCGACGGGCAAGTTCGATCAGGCGCTTGCCGAATACGAAGTAGCGGTCGAGCTGAATCCCGGCAACGGCGACCTCGATGAAGAGCTCCGGGCGACGCGCAACAAGCTCCGCACCAAGGTGCAGGTGGCACGAGAGGGCAAGACCGAGCTCGAGACGCTGATCGATCGCACTCGCGAAATGCCGCCGCCGGGACTCGACCTGCCGCAGGGGGTCCGGATGCCGGCGACGCTCACCTTCCGCGAGGCCAGCAGCAAGGACGTGTTCACCGGCATCGCGCGCATGGCGAACATCAGCCTCATCTTCGATTCGTCGTTCCGCGAGTCGCCGGTGACGGTCGACCTCCGCAACTCCACGCTCGACGACGCGTTCAACGCCGTCGCCGCGGCGACACGGACGTTCTATCGCGTCACTGCTCCGCGGACCGTCGTCGTCGTGCCCGACAATCCGGCCAAGCGGCGGGAGTACGAAGAGCAGGTCGTCAAGGTGTTCTACCTGAGCAACGCCGAGCTCAAGGAGACGATGGACCTGCTGCGCATCGTGCTCGACGCGCGGCGCATCTCGCCGACGACGGCAACCAACGCGCTGACGATCGAGGACACGCCCGAGCGCATCGCCGCCGCGGCGCGGCTGATTGCCGCCATCGACAAGGCCCGGCCCGAAGTGATCATCGATGTCGAGCTGCTCGAGGTCGATCGCTCGAAGATGATGGAGTACGGGCTGCAGATCGCGTCGTCCGGATCGAGCGGCGTGAACGGCGGGGTGGGCGTCGCCACGGACACGAACGGCGCGGTCACGTTTCAAACGCTGCGGAACCTTACGTCATCCGACGTCCTGCTGACGAGCCTGCCGTCGCTCTACTACCGGATGCTGAAGAGCGACGCGAACACGCGGACGCTGGCGAGCCCGCAGCTGCGCACGCTGGACGGCGCGGAGGCGACGGCGGAGTTCGGCGAACAGGTGCCCGTCCCGGTGACGACGTTCCTGCCGATCGCGACCGGCGGCACGCCGCAGCAGCCGCTGACGAATTTCAACTACCAGAACATCGGCGTCAACATCAAGGTCACGCCGCGGACGCATCACGACGATGACGTGTCGCTGACCCTGAACGTGTCGGTGACGAACATCTCCGGAACCGGATTCCAGGGCCTGCCCACGTTCGGCAACCGCAAGATCACGACGGTCATCCGCCTGAAGGACGGCGAGACGAACATGCTGGCGGGCCTCATCCGCGACGACGAACGGAACGTCGTCGAAGGCATTCCGGGGCTGATCGACGTGCCGCTCGTCGGACACCTCTTCGCGCACAACACGAAAAGCAACGATCAGACCGACATCATCCTCACGCTGACGCCGCACATCGTGCGCGTGCTGGATCTCTCGGAAACGGATCTCCGCGCGTTCCGCATCGGCCGCGATTCGGTCGGGCCCGTCACCGAGTTCCCTCTGCCTGCCGAACAACCCCGCCCGCCCACGCGTCCGACGGGTCCCACCGGCGTCACCGGCATCACCGGCCCCACGGGAAAGCAGTAGCTACAGTCTCGCGACTTTGGCGCCGAGCGCCTGAAGGCGTTCGACGAGCTGACCGTACCCGCGCTCGACGGTCTCGAGCGGCGCAAGGCGCGACTGCCCTTCCGCGGCGAGGCCTGCGGCGATGAGCGCCATGCCCGATCGCAGGTCGCGACTGTCGAGCGGCCTTCCGCGCAGCTTGCGCGGTCCGGTCACGATGATGCGGTGCGGGTCGCAGAGGAACAGGTCGCCGCGCATGCCGCTCAGCTGCTCGAGCGCGAACAGACGCAGCTCGTACATCCAGTCGTGCACGAGAGTCTGCCCCTCGCATTGCGTCGCCAGGACGGTGACCAGGCTGACCATGTCACTCGGGAAGCCCGGCCACAGCCCCGTCGTGATGCGGCCCGCGGCATGCGGGCGGGACTGGCGGACCGTAAACGTATCGCCGTCCATCGTGCACGCGATGGTCATCCGCTTCAACACGGCCGCGATGACTTCCATGTCCTCGCCGCGCGCGCCGTGGACGTCGATGTCGCCGCCGGTCACGGCCGCGACGACCGCCCAGCTGCCCGCCTCGATGTAGTCACCCCACAGGGTGTGCGCCGCGCCGCGGAGCGTCCCGCCGCCCTCGACGCGGATCGTGGATGTGCCGGCGCCGGTGATGCCGACGCCAAGTTTCTGCAGGAACGCGCACAACTCCACGACGTGCGGCTCGCAGGCCGCGTGCCGAATCTCGGTCAGACCCGGCGCTCCGGCCGCGGCGAGGAGCGCCGTCTCGGTCCCCGTCACCGATGCTTCGTACAGGTAAATAGACGTCGCGTGCAGGCCGTCCGGCGCCTCGAGCACGTAGTTCATGCCCGGAGCCGCGGCACCCGGATCGGCGGTGCCCGGCAGCACGCGCGCACCCATCGCTTCGAGCGCGTCGAGATGGACGGCGATCGTCCGGCGCGCGGGAAAGTCGCCCCCCGGGGGCGCCAGGTGCGCCCGCTGCCGGCGCGCCAGCAGCGGCCCGAGCAGCAGCACCGAGCCGCGCAGCCGCCCGACGAGGGCGCCGTCGGGCTCGTCCTTCATGATTTCCTTGCAGCGCACGCGCAGCGTCGTGCTGCCGATCCCTTCGACTTCGGCGCCGAGGTCCAGCATCAGCCGCGCCATGACTTCCACGTCGCTGATGCGGGGCACGTTGCTCAGCACGCACTCCTCCGCCGTCAGGAGGCACGCGGCGAGCAAGGGGAGCGCCGAGTTCTTGTTGCCTTCCACGGACACGGCCCCTGAGAGCCGCTGGCCGCCTTCAATCAGCAGTGTCGACATCAGTCCAAACAGGATATGTTATGCGCGTGCAGCTCAACGCCAGAAGCTTCATTGTTGGCGCCGCAGCCGCCCTTCTCCTGGTGAGCGTCGGCGAGAGTGTCTATCACGCGCACGTCGACGGCAACTCGATGGAGCCGACCTACAAGGACGGCGACCATGTGCTCATCGACAAACTGACGTACCGGTTCCGTCAACCGAGCCGCACCGAAGCCGTCGCGTTCTACTACCCAATCAATCCCGATCGGTCGTTCATCGGACGCGTCATCGCGCGCGAGGGCGACACGATCAAGATCGCCGACGGCAAGGTGTTCGTGAACAACCAGGAGCTTCCCGAGCCGTACGTCTCGGCGACGTTCCGCGGGAAGGACAACTACGGGCCGAAGACCGTGCCCGAAGGCACCTACTTCATCATGGGCGATCGGCGGGACAGCGTCAGCGACAGCCGCCACTGGGGTCCGGTGCCGCGCAAATACGTCTGGGGCAGGGTGTTCGCCACCATCTGGCATGATCGTTAGTTGAAGTCCCCCAGATAGACAATCTCTTCTCGAAGCGCGACGCCGAATCGATCGCGCACCATCGTCTTGCAATTGTCGATCAGTGCGCGGATGTCTGCTGCCGTCGCTGTCCCGTCGTTGACGATGAAGTTGCCGTGGACGGGCGATACGCGCGCGCCACCGATCGATAGGCCCTTGAGGCCCGCGCGGTCGACGAGCGCGCCGGCTGACCACGGAATGCCCTCCGGCACGGCGTCGCGGCCCCGTTCGGGGTTTTGAAACACACATCCAGCGCTCGGCGTGTCGAGCGGCTGCGTCCGTTTCCGGAACGCGAGAGACTCCCTGGCCGTCGTGCGCAGCGCCGACGGCTCGCCGTCCGTCACACGAAACACCGCCGAAAGCAGGACTTCGCCGGTCCGCTGCAGACGGCTGGTGTCGTAGCCGAACGCCATGTCCGCGGCGGCGACCTCCCGCGTGCTGCCGTCGCGCTCTGCGATACGGACGTCGACGATGAGGTCGCCGATCAGGCGGCCGCCGAAATGCGCGTTGCCGAACACGGCGCCCCCCACCGTCCCGGGCGTTCCGGCCCAGGCCTCGAGTCCGGCGCAGCCGTGGCTGACCGTCCACCGGACGAGGCCGTTAATCGTCACTGCGGCATCGGCGCGCACGCGTGTCGGCGACTCGCGCGCGATCTGACCCCCGCGCGGACGGAGCACCAGCCCGCGGACGCCGGCGTCGGACAC
>DASQHH010000644.1:0-7060 GCA_035632195.1 Vicinamibacterales bacterium | reverse complement strand
TGCCGCCGCGGCCGCGGCGAGAGTCGTGCGACTGCCGCTGATCGCCGCCGTGACGGCCACGGCCCCCCACGCGATCAGCAGGAGTAGTTGCGCAGGCGTTCCTGTGGCAAGGTGATAGGCGTCCGTCCATCGAAATGCACGCCAGCCCAATCGGTGGAATCTGATGCGTCCGCCGTCGGCCACCGATTGTTGCGCGGCGACGCGTCCCGCCGTCGTCGTCCTCAAGTGAACCACGTGATCAGGCCGGTCCAGCATCGTTCGCACGAAACCGGTGACGAGACTGAAGTGCCCGGTCTGTGAGAGGCCGAGCGAACTGCCGTCGATCCACACGTGGGTCGGTCCGTCCCTGCGTAGTCGCCGGAGATAACGCCGCGCACGAACCGGAAGGTGAAGCGTGTATCGAATCAGGCGCATCGGGACGTGGAACGCCGACTGAGCCAGCCGCGCCTGAACGTAGTCGCTCAGTCGATCCGGATAGCTGGCCATGCCGACGAGCGCGCGCGCAGCGGCCGCAAAGCGCCGCTGACGCAGCAGCATGCGGCAGGACTCGCGATGCTGGCCGAGAAGCCGATCGCCGATGGCTGCCCGCAGCGGTGCGGGAATCGACGCCGTTTGGTACAGCCTGCCAAGCAAGGCCCGGTGATCGGCGAGCGTAACGTCGGGGCAGCGGTTCGTGAACTGAGCCGAATGTACGCGCCACTGTGCGAGCACCTCGGGCGTGTAGTGCATGCGATACCTACGCGCGAGACGCAGCCAGGTGTCGTAGTCGGCGATATAGGGGAACGCTGGATTGAACGCATCGACCGCGCGAAGGGCGTCCGTCCGCGCCACCACCGTCGACTGCCACACGAAGCAGCCGCGTCGCAACAGTTCGGCGTACCCTCGATGCGCTTCGAGATTGACGCCGTCCAATCCGTATTGCTCGGACGTCGTGCGGATCGACTGACCGCGTTCGTCCACGTACAGACAGTCGGAACAGAGCAATGCGATTTCCGGGTCGGATCTCGCCGCGTCCATCTGAACTTCGAGTTTGTGCGGCAGCCAGAGATCGTCGTGATCCAGGAACGCAACGTGGTCGGCCGCCGCCGCCGCGATTGACGTCCGGCGCGCGACGGAGAGGCCCTGATGGTCCTGGCGGATAATTCGCACACCGGGGTAGCATCGCGCTGCCGCGTCTGCGCAGCCGTCCGTCGAACCGTCATCGACGAGGATGACTTCGAAATCGGTGAACGTCTGCGCGAAAACGCTGTCGAGGGTTTCGCGGATGAACCGCGACGAGTTGAAGAGGCAGATGGCGACGCTGACTGCGGGCCTGCTCATGACACTGGTGCGCCGAGGAACGCTTCGACGGCCGCGAGATCCTCGTGCGAATTGACGTTGTTGTAGTAGCCGTCGAAGGGAAGCGTGCGGAACGCCACGCCCGTTTCGATCGCCGTCTGGATGCCCGCGGTGATCCCACGTTCGCCGCGGCTGTCGATCGGCGCGCGTTCGAAGCAGGCAATCGCCGCTTTCGAAAGGACGTAGACGCCCACGCCGCACTCGAGGCCCGCGATCCGATCCGGCTTCTCGACGACACTGGTGACGCGGCCGTCGCGGTCGACTGCGACGCCGAAATTCTTTCGAATTTCAGCCGCCGGAGCGGCGCGCCACACCGCGACCGCGGGAGTCGTGAGAATGGTCGGGAATTCGCCGTCGAGAAACAGGTCGCCCAGCGTCACGAGAACCGTGTCGTCGAGACACGGCCGCGCGAGAAGGATGGCATTCGCCACGCCGTCGGGATGCGGCTGCCGGACGACACGAGCTGCCGGAAGCTGCTCATCGACTGCGCGCGGCGTCTCCTCGTCTGCCGCGTCAACGATGACGACGGGAGGCAGCTGCGACCGGTGCAGTGGCGCCATCCGCGCCACCAGGCGCGAAAAGAACGACGCGCCGCCGACGGCGACGAGCGATTTCGGACCCGTCGACCGCGGCCTAAGCCGCGTGCCGGCGCCGCCGCAGACGAAGACGACTTGCAACTGTCACCCGGTCGGGCAGACCTGAAGGGCTGCCCTACATCACTGCGGCGTAATGTCTTTCTGCAGGAACGGCACGCCGTCGGTCAACCACTTTGGCGCCGGCGTACCTTTCAGGTAGTGGTCGAAGAATTCGAAATACCGCGTCGTCAAATCCTTGCGGTTCGGCATGCCGCGCAAGCCGTGGCCTTCGCCCGGATACGCGAGCAGCACCGCCTTCTTGTTGTTGAAGCGCAGCGCGTTGTAGAAGCCGAGGCCGTTCTGGAACGCGACGGTGGGATCGGCCGTGCCGTGCATGATGAGGAACGGCGCCGTGATTTCGGGCACGTGCGTCAGAGCCGATTCGAACATGTACACGTCGGGCTTCTCCCACGGCGAGAAGCCCCAGCGTCCCTGACCGTATAGGTAATAGTCGTCGCCGTTCGCGCCGCTGCCGCCTGGCACGAGATACGCCCAGCCCCAGTTCTGGTTGAAGTCCTGATAGAGATCGGTGACGCCGGCGCCCATGCCGACCGCGGCGAACAGGCGCGAGCGCGTGCCGATGAACGCGGCGCCTTCGCCGCCGTAGCTGTGGCCGTTGATCCCGATCTTCTTCGGATCGACGTAGCCCATCTCGATGACCTTCTTCGTCGCGGCCTCGACGGCGTCGAGCATGTCGCTGTGCGACGAGCCGGTGTGGAAGTACACGTCCGGCAGCATCGTGATGTAGCCGTCGCTGACCGCCTGCATCGGCGACGAGCCCATGCCGGTGAGGTAGCTCGGCGCGTTGTACCGGTGCATGTTCTGCGAGTTCTTCTCGTAGAAGTTGACGAGCATCGGTCGCTTCTCGCCGGGCTTGTAGTCGTCCGGCAGGGCGAGAATGCCCTGCAGCCGGTGGCCGTCGTGATCCTTGAAGTCGAAGAGGATCCGGTGGCCCCAGACGTAGTCTTTCTGCTGCGGATTCGCGTCGGTGATCTTCTTCGGGTTCGCGAAGTCGGGGCCCGAGACCTGCAGATCGGGATACTCGACGAACGTCTGCCGCGTGAACAGATACGTGTCGGCATTCGCCGCCTTCATCGGCGCGTTGAACGACGCGTCCGTGTAGACGAGCTCTTTCAACGCACCGCCCTCGAGGCGGTAGTAGCCGGCTTTCTTCGTCCATTCGCCGTACGCCGACAGCAGCTGCGGCTTCGCGAGATCGATCGCCTTTTCGCGATTCGCTCCGCCGCGCCCGCCGCCGCCCCCGCCTGCGCCCGGGCCGCCGGCGCCGCCCGCCAGGCCCGACAGCGCGAGCTGCGGATCGCTCGGATCGGTCCGCAGATACCGCAGCCGCATCTCGCTCTTCGCGCCCGCGCCGTTCGTCAGGTTCTTGGCCGCGGATCCGTCGAGCGGCAGCAGCCACAGGTCGTATTTGTTCTCGACGATGACGGCTTTGCCGTCGGCGGAGTAGCCGGTCACGCCGAAGGACGGCTTCGGTCCGGGGTGATCGAATTCGGTGTCGACGAAGCTCGGCGCCGACGCGCCGCCGAGTGCCTTCGCGGCAGCAGCGTCGAGGTCGTAAGCCTGGTATTTCGAATCTTTCCAGTACAGGAACGTCCGTCCGTTCGGCGAGATCCCGAACGTGTGCTGTCCGATCAGCATGTTCTTACCGATGAGCGTCCGCTCGCCGGTCGAGGTGTTCACGCGATAGATGTCGGCGGCCGGCCGCTTGTAGTCGGAAACATAGCCGCGGGTATCGCGGCCGATGGCCCACTTGCCGTCCTGAGCGACGTCGAGCTCGCGCATCGTATCGTCGGCGAGCTTGACGAACTTCGCCGCGGACGCATCGAACGCCTCGCGGTACGTGAAGTTCCGATCCTGATCGGCGCGGACCATCTGCTGCGACTGGATCCGCTCGTCATTCGTGTTCCACACGTCCACGTCCGGACGATCGTCGGGGCTGTTCCCGCGGCCGTCCGCAGCCGCGGGCGGCGCGGCCGACTGTTCCTTCATGCCGAAGAAGACGCGCTTGTCGTCGGCGCTCCACGACAGCGGAGCGCGGTCGCTCACGACGAAGTCCTTGGGGAATCCGGCGATCGTTTTCTCGAGGACCGCAGCGCCGGTCGTTCCGCCATCCCCGCTCTGTGCATCCGTCGTCCGCCCATCGACGCCGATGGCCGCGGCGACGTTGGGGAAGGCGACGACGACGTTGTCTCGCTCGCGCCTGCCGTCGACGTCGAGTCCTTTGAGGACCGCGAGCGCCGCGCCGTCTTCGCTCCACGCGAGGCGGCTGTAGATCTTCGCGTCGTTGTCGAGCGGCACCGTGCGCCCGCGCCGCGGTTCGTAGACGAACACGCCGTTGCCGTCCTTGATGGACGCATCGACCGTGTAGGCGATCAGGTCGCCTTTCCTGTTGAACGCGATGTCGGCGACGCTGCCGAGGAACTGCGACGACTTCGTCCGCAGATCGAGCACGATGACGTCGGTGCCCGCCGGCGAGGGATCGGCGCCGCGTCCGTTCGCACTGGCGTTCGTGGTGTTGCCTCCAGGCGCAGGCGCGGCGCCGTTGCTGCCGCGTCCCGCGGCGGTCGCGCCCGCGCCGGCCGGTCGGCGCTTGAGCACGATCGTCGACGAGTCAGGCGCGAATACGAATGCGCTGATGTCCTGGAACGACTGCACGGCTCCGCTCGCGAGATGCCGCAGCTCCACGCGCCGCGGAGGCGGCGGGGTGTCCGCATTGCCCCCGCGCGCGGCCGTCGTTCCACTCGGGCCCGTTACGCCGGTTGCCCCCGTTGAACCCGTTGCGCCCACCGCACCCGGCGGCGCGGGCGCACCGGGAGGCACGGCCGGATCCTGCGGTGGATTCGAGGCCGGTGTGGCCGAAGCCGGCGAGCTATTCGGAGCCGGCGAAGGTCCACGGGCACCCCGCCCCCGTCCGCGTCCCGGCGATGGATCGATCTGATACGCGATCCAGTTCGAGTCGCCCGAGAACGTGCCGCCGGTCGCGTTCGCCACCGTCACGTCCTGATTCGTCGCGAGATTCAGGAGGTGGAGCACCGGCCGCGCCTGATCCTGCGGGACATTGGTCGTCTGCAGGACGTAGGTGACCCATTTGCCGTCGCCCGAAATGGCGGGATCGCTGATGCTCCTCCATTTCGTGTAGTCGTCGACCGTCATCGCGTGCTTGCCTTGAGCAGACGGATGGATGACCAGGACGGCGGCGAGTCCGGCAACGGCGATCGTGACGGTGGCGAGGCGGTGCATGGTGCTCCTACTTCTTCTTCGCCGGAGTGGTGGCGGCCGGTTTCGACTCGATCTCGGTCGCGACCATCTTGTAATACACAGTGACCTTGTCGCCGACCTTGGCCGTGCCTTTCGTGCTTGCGTCGGTCGAGAACGTCCACGTCTCCTTGGCGCTCTTCTCGACCACGAGCGTTCCGCCGTCGTTGCTCTTGACGGCGCCGGTGAACTGATACGTCTTGGTGGCGGCGGTCAGACCGGCGCCGAACCCGATGCCAAGGGCCAGCGACGCGATTCCGAGGACGGCTGTCATGCGTTTCATCGGTCCCTCCCCTGTGAAAGGCACAGTGTAAAGCAGGTGGCGGCCGCGGTATCATGCACGGCCTCCGACCGTGCTGTTGAAGCGCGCATGCGTGGTCGCTCTGACTCTGGCCGTGGCGGCATGCGGCGGCTCGCCGGCGGCGCCGTCTTCGCCGGTTACGGCGACCCCGGTCCCGACTTTCGCGTTGAGCGGTCTGGTCACGGACAGCAGCACGGGCAACGGCATCGCCGGCGCGACCGTTGCGATTGTCGACGGTCCGAACAGCGGCCGGTCGGCCACCACCGACGCGACCGGTAGTTTCATCTTTGCCGCGCTCCAGCAGTCTGGATTCACCGTCAACGCATCCGCGGCGAGCTACGTCGCGACGTCCAAGAGCGTCACGCTGACCGCGAACCAGACGCTGACGATTCGTCTGACGCGTCAGAGCACGCCACCCGGAACGACGGCGGCCGGCGTGAGGTACGACAACATCGCGTTTGCGCACCAGTTCATCGTCGGATCGCCCGTGCCGACGCAGAACCAGACGGCGACGTACTGCTGCTGGCCGCTCCCGGTGCGGAACGCGGGCACCTACACGTTCAACCTGGCGGGGTTCCCGCTGGATCGTCTGCCGAGCGGCGGCTCGTCGAACATGATTTCGGATTCCGAAATGCTGCTGGTCGGCCTCAACGTCAGTCCGGCCTCCACCGCGATGTCGTTTGAGTTTCACAAGGCGGCCAATCAGGACACGGTGGTTTACACTTTCGCCCCCTCGCAGCCGCTCGTCTGGGGCTACGCCTTCATCGGCCACTTCTCGTGGGAGATCAACGAGCCGGGGAGTTATTACGTGATCGTCGGATCGTCGTCGGGCAGCGCGCGGCTCGACTTCCTGGTCACGAGCTCGACGACGACGGACCACCTGTCGGCTCGCGCGGCGACAGGGTATGGCGGGGGCGGAGGAGGGTGGTCCCCGCTGCAAGGATTCGTGGTCGCGCCGTTCTAAGGGAAAGCGGGCCCACCGGGCCATTTTCCGAGGAGCGGTATTCATGTCTGCACGCATCGTCGTCGTTCCCGCGCTGGTTGTGGCTGCCGCGGTGTTTCTGGCGCGGCCCCCGATTCGCACGGGGGTCCCCGGCTTTCCTGTGGCTGTCCAGGCGGCGCCGGCCGCCGGGTCGGACGTGACGACGACCCTGGACGATCAGACGGAGCTGGCCGTCACCGTCTACAACTCGGACCTGGCGCTGGTGCGCGACGTGCGCAGCCTGCAGCTCGCGCAGGGCACCGGCAACCTGCGCTTCATGGACATCGCGGCGACGGTGAACCCGGCGACGGTGCATTTCCGATCGCTGACCGAGCCGTCGAAGGTCAGCGTCCTCGAGCAGAACTACGAATACGACCTTCTCGATCCGGACAAGCTGCTGCGGAAGTACGTGGGGCGCGACGTCACGCTGATGCGCACGCGGCAGGAGAGCGGATCGACGCGGCAGGAGGAGGTCAAGGCGCGGCTCCTCAGCTACAACGGCGCGCCGGTCTGGAAGATCGGCGACGA
>DASQHH010000643.1:0-3357 GCA_035632195.1 Vicinamibacterales bacterium | reverse complement strand
ACCTGCCGCCCGACGTCGCCGTCGACGAGCTGTCCGGCGGCTGGAAGCGCCGCGTGCTGCTCGCCCGCGCACTCGTGGCGCAGCCGGACGTCCTGCTGCTCGACGAGCCGACCAACCATCTCGACATCGACGCCATCGCGTGGCTCGAGACGTTCCTTTCGCAATACGCCGGCGCTGTCGTCTTCGTCACGCACGACCGCGCGTTTCTCCGGCGCCTGGCGACGCGCATCGTCGAGATCGATCGCGCGCAGCTGACGTCGTGGCCCGGCGACTACGAGACGTTCGTCCGCAAGAAGGATGAGTGGCTCGCGAACGAGGCCACGGCGCAGGAGAAGTTCGACAAGCGCATGGCGATCGAAGAAGCGTGGCTGCGCCGCGGCGTCAAGGCGCGCCGGACTCGGGACGAAGGCCGCGTGCAGGCGCTGATGCAGATGCGCGACGAACGCGCCGCGCGCCGGGACGTCATGGGATCGGTCCGTCTCAAGATCGAGCAGGCCGATCGATCCGGCCAGGTTGTCCTGGACGTGGACGACGTCAGCAAGGCGTTCGCCGGAAAACCGATCGTCCGCAGCTTCTCCGCACGCGTCATGCGCGGCGACCGCGTCGGCCTCATCGGCCCGAACGGCGCCGGCAAGACGACGCTGCTGCGGCTGCTGCTCGGCGAGCTGGAGCCGGACGCCGGGGAGGTGCGCCGCGGCGTAAACGTGGAGATCACCTACTACGACCAGCAGCGCGAGCAGCTCGATCCCGAGCGCACCGTCTTCGACACGGTCGGCGACGGCAACGACACCGTGACGGTCAACGGACGGTCGCGCCACGTGAACGCGTATCTCGACGACTTCCTGTTCCCGCCCGAGCGCGCGCGCTCGCCGGTCAAGGCGCTGTCCGGCGGAGAGCGCAACCGCCTGCTCCTCGCGCGGCTCTTCACGCGGCCGGCGAATCTCCTGGTGCTCGACGAGCCGACCAACGACCTCGACCTCGAAACGCTGGAGCTCCTCGAGCAGCAGCTCGTCGACTGGCCCGGGACCCTGCTGCTCGTCAGCCACGACCGCGCGTTTCTCGACAACGTCGTCACCGGCACCTTCGTGTTCGAGGGAGACGGCCGCGTGGAAGAGTACGTCGGCGGCTACGAGGACTGGTTGCGTCAGCGGAAGCCGCCGGCTGCGGCGACCCTGGCTGCCAGGCCGAAGCCGCGCGTCGAGCGCGTGGACTCAGGAGCGCCGAAAAGGCTGTCCTATATGGAGCAGCGTGAGTTGGACGCGCTGCCGGCGAAGATCGAGGCGCTCGAGGCGGAGCAGTCGGCGCTCAGCGACAAGGTGTCGCACCCCGAGTTCTACAAGGAAGGCGCCGCCGCTATCGAGCAGACGCTGAGCCGCCAGAAGGCCATCGAGCGCGACCTCCACGATCTGTACGCCCGCTGGGACGCGCTCGATTCGAGGGCGCGATGATCGCTACGCCCGTTTGAACGAGCGCTCGAACAGCTGCGCGATTGCGCGCTTGCCGTTGTCCTGCAGGCGCCGCGTGCCGGTCCCGGTGAAATGTGTGTGGCCGATGACGGGAGCGTCGGCAGCGGTGAGTCTGGTCCACGCCGATCCGGTCCACTTGAACCATGCATCCTTGTCCTGATCGAAGACGTGCAGCGGCTTGTTGCACAGCTTCGCGAACTCGGCGCCCCAGCCCGTGCCGCCGCGCACGGTTTTGTCGTCGAGGATCGAGCCGATGACGTAGATTTCCTGTCCGTTGTTGACCTGATACCACAGCGTCTGCAGCACCTTTCGGATCGTCGGGCCCTCGGTGTAGCGGCGGTTCATCAGCTTCGAGACGTACTCGAGGCTCACGTCGCCGCTCTGAAGCTCCTCGTGATTGAGGACCCGCATGCCGCGCCGCCGCAGGTCCTGGTGCCCGTCGAACGTGAAGTTGACTTCGTCGATGCCGTGGCGCTCCGCGCACGCGCCGAACTCCGCTTCGGCGCCCGCTGCGCCGCCGCTGAACAGGATGCAGTCTTCAGGTCTCATGGCTATATCATCCACGCAAACAGTCCGGGAGTGTGCATGCGTCATCTGTGCCGTCGCGGCGTGCCGATCGTCTTCGCGCTGACCGCCGTCCTCACGCTGGCGATCATCCACGCGCAGCAGTCCACGATTGAGTACCTGCCCGATCTGCACTGGCGGTCGATCGGTCCGCCGCGGTCTGGCTACATCTCCGCGCCTGCTGGAGTGCCCGGCGATCCCACGACGTATTACGCGGGACTGCCGGAAGGCGGCGTGTGGAAGACGACGAACGGTGGCACGACGTGGACGCCGATCTTCGACGAGGTGCGCATCGCGTCCGTCGGCGCCGTCGCGGTGGCGCCGTCGGATCCGAACACGGTCTACGTCGGCACCGGGGATCTGTCCGGCTGGTCGTTCACGACCGGCAAAGGCGTCTACAAGTCAATCGATGCAGGGAAAACGTGGACCGCGTCCGGGCTCGCGAGGTCGCAGTACATCGGCGCCGTTTTCGTCGACCCGAAGAACGCGGACAACGTCCTCGTCGCCGCGCAGGGTCCGCGGACCGGCGGCCGCGGCGGGCCGCCGCAGCCGGTCCCGCCCGACCCTTCGACAGGCTCAGGGCAGGCGCCTGAGCGCGGTGTCTATCGATCCATTGATGGAGGCCGCACGTGGACGCGCGTGCTGAGCGGGGACTTCGGTGCATCCGACGTCGAAGGCGACTACGGCGATCCGCAGATGGTGTACTCCCTGACGACGGACGGTGCGCTGCATAAGTCCGCCGACAGTGGAGCGACATGGAAGCGAGCCGGAGTCAGCGGACTGCCGGACGGCGCGCGCGTCAGCGCATTCGCACTGGCATCGGGCACGCACGGCCGCAGGTTGTACGCGTTCGCCGGCGCGGGTGGACGCGGCGCAGGAGCGGCCGCTGCTCGCGGACTCTATCGCTCGGACGACGGCGGCGACTCGTGGACGCTTGGCACAAATAAGCTCGCGAGCGCCGGCGGGCGGCTGTACGCCGACCCGCAGCATCCCGACGTCATGTACGCGATGGGAACGGCGGTCTACCGGTCGACCGACGGTGCCAGGAGCATCGCCGCGTTCTGGGGCGCGCCGAGCGGCGCCGATCCGCGGTTCCTCTGGATCGACCCGACGAACTCGCGGCGCATGATGGCCGGCGTCGACCAGGGCGCCGCGATCACCGTCGACGGCGGCGCGTCGTGGTCGCCCTACTACGGCCTGAAGAACGGACAGTTCTATCGCGTCGCGACCGATTTCGACTTCCGGTACCACGTTTGCGGACCGCAGCAGGACTCGGGGACTGCGTGCGTCGCGAGCCGCAGCGACTTCGGCGAGATTCGTCCGAACG
>DASQHH010000642.1:0-6476 GCA_035632195.1 Vicinamibacterales bacterium | reverse complement strand
ATGCGATCAAATCGTCTGACCGAAGAGTTCAGAGGCATTCACCCGCAGTCAAGTCGTCACGCAGAAGGGTTCAGAAGCGTTCACGTTCGATCATGTCGTCGCGCTGAAGGGTTCAGGATGGTTCCGCCTCGTTTCAGCGGCCGAGTGCTGCGGTTCGAGAGCCGTTCCCCACGTTTCGACTCCCGTTCGCCGCGATCCAGGTCGGTTTCGGGATGCTTCAGGTCGAGCACGCGCCGTTCTGGCGTGCGATCGCCGCGTTTCAGCGTCCCTGCGTGGCGGTTTCAGAGCGTTCCGCAACGCTCAGCCCTCTGGCGCGACGATTCAGTACGGCTTCGCCGCGTCGAAGGCCCCCTTCGCGGCGTTTCGGTCCCCTTTGCAAGGTTTCAGCGGCCGTGCGAGACGTCTCAGGCCGCCTGCGTGCAAGACGAGTGGCTATCGATGGTGAACGGCATCCCAGAGCTGCAGGTACTTGTCCCGCACGTAGAGATCGAGAGAGTCGCCGAGCGACCTGGGAAGCTGCAGGATGCGAATCACTTCCTGCACGTCCGCAAGGTCCTTGAGCCGGTCGGATGCGCTGATGCCCGATGCGAGCTTCAACTCGAGGAGGGTGGGCAGGGGCAGGAGCGCAATGTGCGCGCCGCGCTCGGCGGCGGCGGCAGGGTCTGGGAAGACCACGGGCTTCGGCTGACCGTCCCCCGGAAAGGATCCGGCGAGGATCACGTCGACGTCGACCTGGTGTTCGGTGTCCCGCAGCGACCGGCTGCCCGGGAACCGCTCGGCATAGCCTCGGCCGAGATGACGCTGCTTGAATGCTGCAAGGCCGTCCGCGGTCAGAAGTACGTCGACGTCGACCGTCGTTCGGCGATATCCGAAAGCGTTGAGCGCCATCGCGCCGACAATCGCGTACGGAATGCCGTCCTCGTCGAGAAGCCTCGCGAGTTTCTCGAGCGCCTGCTGGACTTCAGACTCGCCGCTGAAGAACCGCTCCGAGGCGCGGACTCCCGTCCAGAATCGATCTTCCGCACCGCCATCGAGTCGGCCCTTCATCGGGCCAGCTTAGCACCCGCGTGATATCCTCTAGCCCTTTTCTCCCTTCATGACGAGGTCAGGATGAGAGGTTCGGTACGAGTATTCGTGGTCATCGCGTGCGCGGCGGCGCTGGCGGCGCCCGCCGCGGCCCAGAAATCGAACGCACACGCGGGCGACACGATGAAGAACAAGGTCGCCGCGTGGCGCGGTGACGCGCAGGTGCAGGGCAAGGTCACCGACGAGACCGGCAAGGGCGTCGATCAGGCGAAGGTCACCTTCATCTTCGCGTCCGCCAACGACGGCTTCTTCGCCATGACGAAGAAGAGCGGCGACTACTCGGCCAACGACATCAAAGCAGGCGCGTGGCGCGTCCAGGTCGAGGCGCCGAACTTCGTCACGGCGCGACAGGAGCTTACGCTCGAGAACAAGAAGAACACGTTCAACCTGACGCTCAAGCGCGACAACGCGCCGGAACTGCTGACCAAGGCCGAAACGCTGTTCAAGTCCGGCGACAACGCCGGCGCGCGCGCTGAGTACTTGAAAGTTCTGCAGGACCGCCCGGAGCTGACGGCCATCAACCGCGCGATCGCATTCACGTACGGACGCGAGCACAACAATCTCGAGGCGATGAAGTATCTGGATATCGCGCTGCAAGGCAACCCGAACGATGCGCAGATGCTGCAGCTGGCGACGGCGACCGCCATCGATCTGAGCGACTATCCGCGCGCGCTCGGGTACCTCGGACGCATCGACGTCGCCACGCTGACCGACCCCGAAGTCCTCAACGGCAGCGCCATCGCGCTGCTGAACAAGCAGCGGTCGACCGAGGCGACCGCCGTGCTGGACCGCGTCATCGAACGGTTCCCGGACTCGCCGGACGCGTACTTCTACCGCGCCTACGGCAACCTGCAGCAGCAGAAGAACGCGGAAGGGAAGGCTGACCTCGAGAAGTACCTTGCGCTGGCGCCGAACGGTCCGCAGGCTGCAAAGGCGCGAGATCTGCTGGCGAAGATGAAGTAGAAGATCAAGGAAGGAGGCGTATGCAGAGGTCCCTGGCGTGCGTCGCCGTCGTGCTGGCCGCCGTGACGGTGGCGGCCCAGGACAACTACCAGTTCACCGACCCGAACGTTCAGGATCTCTTCCGCTACGCCCGCATGGCCATCGGCGGCGGCGTCTCCAAGGTGAAAGCCGTCGAAATGCGCGGCAGGTCGAAGGTCGACATGAACGGCACGCTCATCGACTGCGGCGTGGACATCAAGATCCTCATGCCGGACAGCTACCTGCGCATCGACGCGACGGCGACCGACGCCAAGCTGGCAGGCTTCAGCGGCAAGAAGCTCCTCAGCGCGATCCGGTCCGCCGACGGCAAGCTGCAGACGCCGCCGGACAACCTCGCCGACACGATCCTCAAGAACGAGCGCGCGAGGCTCGCCCGGCTTCTCCTCGGCGCGGCGACCTACGTGACGCCGGACGTCGCCCTCAGGTTCAGCTCCGCCGGCCTCGGCGGCGGCGCGATCGATCCGCGGAGCTCGGGCAGAACCGCCGCGTCCGCGAGCGGACAGGCGGAGCCGAACGGCGCCGACGTCAGCGGGCCGAATGGGTTCCGCGCACGCCTCATCATCGGCGCGTCGTCGCGAATGCCTGAGAAGCTGACCTATCCCGGCAACCCCGAAGAGACGATGACGTTCGAGGATCGGCGCGACGTCAGCGGCCTGAAGCTGCCGTTCAGCATCACCACGACCGCAGGCGGACGCGTCATCGATGCGCTGGTGTTCGATGAGATCATCGTGAATCCGGCGATCGCAAAGGATGATTTCAAGAGATGATCGCACTTCTGCTGCTGGCGCAACTCGCCGCGCCCGCTGATTTCAGCGTGCGCCTCGAGACTACGAAGGGTCCGATCGTCATAGCGGTCCACCGCGCGTGGGCGCCCCGAGGTGCCGATCGCTTCTACGAGCTCGTCACGTCTCATTATTACGACGACACCCGCTTCTTCCGAATCGTCAAAGACCAATGGGCCCAGTTCGGCATCAACGGCGACCCCAAGGTCGCGCAGCAGTCGCGGACGCGCACGATTCCCGACGACCCGCGCGGGCAGCCGGTCACGCGCGGACGCGTCGCCTTCGCATTCAAGGACCCGAACGGCCGCACGACTCAGATTTACATCGCTCTGCGCGACCTCGCGGGCCAGGACGAGCAGGGATTCGTGCCCTTCGGCGAAGTCGTCGAGGGCATGGACGTCGCGGACGCGTTGAACAGCGAGTACGGCGAGACGTCCGGTGGCGGCATCCGCGCCGGGCACCAGGACCCGCTGTTTCAGGGCGGCAACGCGTACCTCGACCGGGAATATCCACGGCTCGATCGCATCATACGAGCGGCGGTGATCCGATGAACGCTTCCGATCTGAAGACGATGCTGGACTTTCATTATTGGGCGCGCGATCGGCTGATCGATGCGCTCGTGATGCTGACGCCGGATCAGTACAACAAAGACCTCGGCAGCAGCTTCAAGTCGATCCGTGACACCGTCACCCACACTTACGCGGCTGAATGGGCGTGGCACGAGCGGTGGCAGGGCCGCTCACCCACGGCGCTGATCCCGAGCGACCGGTTTGCCGACCTGCCGGCGCTGCGCGACGCGTGGAACGAGAGCGAGCGCAACATCCGCGCGTTCGTCGGACGCCTCGACGACAAAGGGATCGAGCGCGTCATTCACTACAAGCTGCTCAACGGTTCAGACGGCGCCTCGCCCCTGTGGCAGATGGTCCAGCACGTCGTCAATCACGCCAGCTATCACCGCGGACAGGTGACGACGATGCTGAGGCAGCTGGGCGCGCAGCCGGCGAAATCGATGGACATGATCGCGTTCTATCGAACGCGATGATTGCGGATTGCGGATTGCGGATTGCGGATTGCGGATTGATTGGTGATTGATGATTGGGGGATGGTCGTGAAGCGAATTGTTGTGATCGCTGCGCTTGCTGTTGCCTTTCCGATCGCGCGCGCCTCGCGGATGACGGCCGCTGCCGGCGGACCGACAATCGAACGATTCTTGAGCCCCGCGTATCCGCAGGAGCTCGTCTCTGCGAAGAAAGCGGACCGCATCGCGTGGTGGGCCTACGAGCGCGGGATGCGCAACGTGTACACGGCGGCGGCGCCGGACTTTCACCCGGTCAAGCTGACGAATTTCAACCAGGACAACGGCATCGACATCAGCGACGTCGAGATCAGCGACGACGGCAGCGTCGTGACGTTCGTGCACGGCTCGGCGCCGAACCGCGAGGGGTGGATCGCCGATCCGACGAGCGATCCGCGCGGTGCGGACCGGACAATCTGGGCGGTGCGCACCGCAGCGGGCTCGATGCCCGTCCGGCTGGGTGAAGGGACGACGCCTGCGCTTTCTCCGAACGGTTCGATGGTGGCGTTTGCGAAGGACGGTCAGATTTACGCATACAGCGTGGCGGGTAGGGCAGGTAGGGCAGGTGGGGCAGGTAGGGCAGGTGCTGAGACGTCACCCGCCCTACCAGCCTTGCCCGCCCCCTTGATCAGAGCGTGGGGCACTAACGGCAATATCAAGTGGTCGCCTGACGGGAAGAGGATCGCGTTCGTCAGCAACCGCGTGGACCACTCGTTCATCGGTGTATATGACGTCGCGACGAAGAAGCTGACGTTCATGTCGCCGAGTGTCGACCACGATACGAGCCCGACGTGGTCGCCCGACAGCAGGCAGATTGCGTTCATCCGCCGGCCGGGTACGCCCTTCGGTCAGCAGGCGCAGCAGGGGAGCGGCAGCCTCGGCAATCCCAACGGCCCGGCATTCAACCCCAACGCCGCGGGGCGCGGGCGCGGAGGGCGAGGCGGTGGCCAGGGTCGTGGAGGACGCGGCGATCAGGAAGACCCGGAAGATGCGAAGCGGCCGGGCCTGATGACGTCGAAGTTCGCCGGCGGCTACACGCTGTCGTTCTGGGTTGCGGACGCGGCGACCGGCGACGCGCACGAGTTCTGGCACGACGCGCCCGGCGATCGCGATTTCGCCGGCATCAACACCATCGAATGGGCCGCCGCGGACCACGTCATCTTCCAGGCCGAGCCGGAGGAGTGGGTTCGGTATTACAGCGTCGGTGTGAAGCCGGCATCGACTGAGTCGATGAGCGGCGGCGCGACTGAAAAGCCGGTGGCATTGACGCCGGGCGACGGCATGGTCGATCCGGGAGTGGACCTCTCCGCCGACGGCAACTGGCTGTTCTACACGACCAACGCGGGCGACATCGATCGGCGCCACATCTGGAAAGCGCCGACTGCAGGCGGTCCTGCCGTGCAGGTGACGAAAGGCGAAACGATCGAAACGTATCCGGCAGTGCTCGCGTCAGGAAAGCAGGTCGCCGTGCTGAGCGCCGACGCCAAGCGTCCGCAGTCAGTCGGGATCGTCGCCGCAAACGGCGGCGCGCCGAAGATCGTGTTTCCCGCGCTGAAGGACTTTCCGATTGCGGATGAAGTCGTCCCGCAGGCGATCATCACGAAGGCGCCAGACGGCCTCGAGATCCACAACCAGCTGTTCCTGCCGAAGGACCTGCGGCCCGGCGAGCGCCGGCCGGCGATCATCTTCGTGCATGGCGGTCCCGTGCGCGAGATGCTGCTCGGCTACCACTACATGCACTTCTACCACATCGCGTACGCCGTCAATCAATGGCTGGCGAGCCAGGGCTACGTCGTGATGTCGGTCAACTATCGCAGCGGCATCGGCTATGGCAAGTCGTTCCGCATGGCGCCGAACGTCGGCGGGCGCGGCAACGCGGAATATCAGGACGTCCTCGCCGGCGGCAAGTACCTGCAGACGCGGCCGGACGTCGACCCGAACCGCGTCGGCATCTGGGGTCTCTCGTACGGCGGCGTCCTGACGTCGCAGGCGCTCGCGCGCAACTCGGACGTCTTCAAGGTCGGCGTCGACATGGCCGGCGTGCACCTGTGGGGCAGCACGCTCGATCCCGAGGACGTCTCGTACCAGTCGTCGACGATCTCTGCGATCGACACCTGGAAGTCTCCGGTGCTGCTCGTCCACGGAGACGACGACCGCAACGTCCAGTTCTCGCAGACGACGGGGCTGGTGCAGCTGCTGCGGGCGCACCACGTGCCGTTCGAGCTGATCGTCTATCCCGACGACACGCACGAACCGTTGCTGCACAAGCGGTATCTGTACAGCTTCAACCGCGCCTCGGAGTTCCTGGGACGGTATCTGAAGCCGCCGACTGCGATGACGACAGCCGGCAGCCGATAAGAGATCATCATGACGATACGACGAGTGACGGCGTTGGCCATGGCACTTGCGGCCTGGACGGTCGCGGTGTCGGCGCAGCGCCCTTCGACGCGTCATCCAGACCTTCAGGGCACGTGGACGAATGGGACGTTGACGCCGCTGACCCGGCCCGACGAGCTGAAAAACAAACCGGT
>DASQHH010000641.1:0-3844 GCA_035632195.1 Vicinamibacterales bacterium | reverse complement strand
CTTCCCGACCTGCCTCACCTGCACGCCGGTGAGCTTCAACGCGAACGCGGCGGCGGCGACGCTGCCGGCGCGCAACATCACCATCGAGCCGGGCATGGCGTCGTTCTACTCGCAGTTCTTCAACGTGTCGGCGCTCCCCGCTTACGCCGTCGACGCAGTTCACACGCGCGGGGTCGCTGCCGTTTACCTCGGGCGAGTCGCGGTTCGCGCACGTCTTCAGCCGTGTAGGCCAGTTTTCGGACACGCTCTCCTGGAGCAGCGGCCGGCATTACGTGCGCGCGGGCGGCAGCATCGCCCGGAACACTTCCGGGGGCGACGGCACCGAGTTCGGCAGCGCGTTCGTGCTGGGCCAGTACACGCTCAACGCCGCGTCGACCACGCCAATCGCCCAGCTCACGCTCGCGGACGTGCAGCGCTACCAGCAGAGCTTCAACCTCGGAATCGGCGCCTACGAGCTTGGACAGTGGATTGGGAACGTGTTCGTGCAGGACAGCATTCGTCTACGAACCGATCTCACCGTCGACGCGGGTCTTCGCTACGATCGGCAGACGTTCAGCGACGGCACGCGAAATTTCGCGCCGCGCGCGGGAGTCGGCTGGAATCCCGGAAGCAATCCGAGAACGACGGTCCGCGGCGGATACGGCCTCTACTTCACGATGCTTCGCGCCAACAACGACGCGAACTTCGAGCTGGGCGGGCCCCGGGGGATCCTTACATACACGGCGGTACCTGGTCAGACGGGCTTTCCCGCGTGTCTCGCGTGCACGCCGGTGCCGTTCGATCAGAACAGCGCGAAGAGCACGCTGCCGCCACGAAACATCACGATTCGGCCCGGCATGGCGGCGTTCTATTCGCAGTTCTTCGACGTCTCGAAGCTGCCCGGCTACGCCTCGGCGAGGTGGATCAACCCGAAGAGCCAGGTCGGGTCGATCGGGATCGAGCGCGAGATCGCACCGCGCATCTTCGTGGCGGCCGACTACGTCAAGCAGCACTGGACCGATCTCGATCGGACCGTGGACTTGAACGCGCCGTCGCTGTTCGTGCGGACGGCGCCCGGCCAGGTCCGATCGGCTGCCGCCGCCGACGCCACACGGCCGATTCTCCCGGTCAACGGCGGCTTCCGTCAGATCAACGTGATGGAAAACCTCGGCGTTGCGGATTACGACGGGCTGCAGACGATGCTCCGATGGCAGGAGGAGCGATCGTTCCTGTCGATCAGCTACACGCTTTCGAAGGCGACGAACACGACAGAGCCCAACGGCAACGGCGCCGGCCCGAACGATTTCAATCAGCTCGGCGAGGAGGAGCGCGGACCGAGCCTCCTCGACCAACGTCATCGTGCCGTCGTCGCGGCCAGCTATCGGTTCCCGCTGAAGATCACGGCCGGAGGTGTCGTCTCGCTTGCATCCGCGAAGCCATTCAATCCGACGACCGGCGTCGACAACAACGGCGACGGCAACAACAACGACCGCCCGGTGATCAACGGCGTCGTGGCGGGCCGGTACTCCTTCCGCGGCACGGTGCTGTACGACACGTCGCTGTTTGCCGAGTACCGCGTCAAGCTCCGCGGCCCGGCGGCAACGCTCCGACTCGAAGGATTCAACGTCTTCAATCGCGCAAACGTCCTCGGCCGCAACGGCGCCTACGGCGACGCGACGACTCCCCTGGCGACGTTCGGTCAGGCGCTCCCCGGCCTGGCCAACATCGAACCGGGGCGCATGCTACAGTTCCAGGCACGTCTCGACTTCTGATGTGCCCACAGCGATAGACGTTTCCTCGGTCGTCGGCCTCGTCGCACTCGGTGGCTTCACGATTCAGATTCTTCTCGGGCTGCTGCTGTCGGTCGGGTACAACCCGCTCCGGCAGTGGCCGCGCCAGCGCGTCAAGCTCTTCACGTTCCATAACTGGCTCGGCTACCTCTCGCTCGCGACCGCGCTCACGCACCCGCTGATTCTGCTGCTCTCCTCGACGGCGAAGTTCACGCTGCTCGACATCTTCGTCCCCATCAATGCTCCGACGCAGGCGTTCGAGAGCACGCTCGGCGCCATCGCCTTTTACATCCTCGCCACCGTCGTGCTCACCTCGTACTTCCGCAGGCTTTTCGCGCACCATACGTGGAAGCTGCTCCACTACCTGTCGTATGTCGGAGCTGCGGTGTTCTTCACGCATGGCCTCATCGAGGACCCGAACCTGAAGAGCCTGCCGATCGACTGGATTGACGGCGAGAAGGTCTACATCGAGGTCTGCGCGCTGCTGATCGTCGCCGCGACGATCGTGCGCTACCGGCATCGCCTCGGACCGCGCGGCGTGGCGTTGAGCAGGCGGGCCTGAAGGCCCGCCCTACAAGAGCGAAACGGTCATCCCTACGGCGACCGAGACCGCGGCGCCGATGAAGTTGTACCAGAGGTAGGAGATCGTCGAGAGCTGGGCGACCGCGATGACCACGACCATCGCGGCGATCATGCCGGCGACCGCGCCCCGCCCCGTGGCGCGCTTCGTGAGAATGCCGAGGATGAATGCGCCGAGCAGCGACCCATAGACGTACGAGCCGTATCTGTTGACCACTTCGATCAACGAGCCCTGATTCGCCGCCTGCATCGCGACGAGGCACGCGACGAGACCCCAGCCGATGGTTGCCGAGCGGGAGACGGTCACGTAGTGCTTCTCGGGGGCGACCGGCCGGACGAACCGTTTGTAGAAATCGACGACGGTCGCGGTCGCCAGCGAATTCAGCTCGCCGCCGCTCGCCGACATCGCAGCGGCAAAGATTGCGGCGATCATCAGGCCGACCAGACCGACCGGCATGCGCGTCGTGATGAACGTCGGAAACACGTAATTGACGTCGTTGTATCCGGCATCGCCGCTAGCCTGCTTGACGAGGTCGACGGCTTTTCCGCGAATCTCGCCGACGCGCGCGTCCGTCCGAAGAAACGCCTCGCGATCGCCGCGCGTGGCCGCTTCGCGCCGCTCCGCGACGGCCCGATCGAACTCGACCTGCAGACCGTCGTATTCAGCCGCACGAGGGCTCGACGCCACGCGGTCGTCGTACGCGTGGTTGAACAGCATCGGCGGCGTCTGGAACAGGTAGAAGACGAAGACGAGGACGCCGGTCGAGAGAATCAGCAGCTGCAGGGGGATTTTGACGAACGCGCTGATCATCAGCGAGCTGCGCGATTCGTCTTCGGACTTCGCCGTCAGATAGCGCTGCACCTGGCTCTGGTCGCAGCCGAAGTACGACAGCATCAGAAACAGGCCGCCGATCATCCCGGACCACAACGTGTAAGTCTCTTTCGGATCGAACCGGAAGTCGACGGCCTGCAGGCGGCCGGTCGCGCCGGCGAGCCGCAGCGCCTGGCCGAGGCCGACGTGGCCGAGAATCCCGTAGAGCAGAATCGCCATCGCCGACAGCATGCCGCCCACGACGATGAACATCTGCTTCACGTCGGTCCAGGCGACGGCCTGCACGCCGCCGAGCGTCGTGTAGAAGATCATCGGCACGCAGATCGCCAGCACCGTGACCGGCACGGTCCAGCCGAGAATCACCGACATCACGACCGCCGGCGCGGCGAGCGTCACGCCGAGCGACGCGGTCCGGCCGACCAGGAACAGCAGCGCGGCGAGCGAGCGCGTCCGCGCGTCAAACCGCTGCTCGAGATATTCGTACGCGGTGTACACACGCGCGCGCGTGAAGAACGGCACCGCGGTCATCGAGAGGATGATCATCGCGAGCGGCAGGCCGAAGTAGAACTGGATGAACCGCAGTCCCGTGGAATACGCCTGGCCGGTCGTGCCGACGAGCGTCACCGCGCTCATCTGCGTCGCCATCACCGACAGCCCGGCGACC
>DASQHH010000640.1:0-8951 GCA_035632195.1 Vicinamibacterales bacterium | reverse complement strand
CGGGTGTTCGTCGGCGTCGATGCCGAGGCCCCGGAAGCCGGCGACCAGCGCGGCGATGCGGTCGCTCTCTTTCACGCGCAGCTCCGCCGCGCCGTGGACGACGACTTCGCCGTGGACGGCGGCGAGCGCGGCAATCGCCGGCAGCTCGTCGATCAGCCCGGGCACCTCGTCGGGTCCGATGTGCAGCGGCCGCGCGCGGTCCGCGGAGACGGTGACCGTCCCGCGCGGCTCGCCCGCGTCGTTCGTTTCCTCGGTGACGTCGACGCGGGCGCCGAAGCGGCGGAGGACCCCGAGCAGCGCGAAGCGCGTCGGATTGAGACCCAGGTGTTCGATCGCGACCCGCGAGCCCGGCATCGCCGCGGCGGCGACCATCCAGAACGCGGCGGAGGAGAAGTCGCCCGGAACGAGGAGCGCGCGGCCAGCGAGCGGCTGACCGCCTTCGACGGCGACCGTGAGGTTCGAGACGGAAGCCCGGCCCCCGAACGCGGCGAGCGCGCGCTCGGTGTGGTCGCGCGTCTGCGCGGGTTCGGTGACGCTCGTCGTGCCCTCTGCGTGCAGGCCGGCCAGGAGCACCGCGCTCTTGACCTGCGCGCTCGGGACGTCCGGCGCGTACGCGATGCCGCGCAGCGCCGCGCCGTGAATCGTGAGCGGCGGCCGGCCGTCGGCAGCCTCGAACGTGGCACCCATGCGCGTCAGCGGGTCGATGACCCGGCGCATCGGGCGGCGCGACAGCGATGCGTCTCCCGTCATCGTCGTCGTGAACGGATGCCCGGCGAGAACGCCGGCCATCAGCCGTATGGTCGTGCCGGAATTGCCGGCGTCGAGCGGGCGGTCGACCGAACGGAGGCCGCCCAAACCTCGTCCCATTACAGTAACGGCGCCGGCGCGCTCGTCGCGGATCTCGACGCCCAGGCCGCTCAAACAGGCGAGCGTCGACCGGCAGTCCGCGCCGGGTGCGAAATTCGTGATCGTCGTCCGGCCGTTCGCGAGGGCCGCAAGTATGGCGTAACGGTGACAAATGGACTTGTCGCCCGGCACCGTCAGACGCCCGCGGACGCGGAGGGCGGGAGCGACGGTGGCGACGGAATACGAAGGCATGAAAAGCGGGCCGCGTCTTATGATATTAAAAGGGTCGCGTGACGGCTAACGGCAGCCAGATCGTCAAACTCGAATTCACCAGTGCGTTCGAGATGCTCGACTTCGTGCAGATTGTGAGTGATCACGTCTCGCGCGGCGTCGGGCTCGACGAGGACTCGTCGCATTGGGTCAGCGTCGCCATCCGCGAGTCGGTCATCAACGCCATCAAGCACGGCAACCGCAACGACGCGAGCAAGCGCGTTTTCGTCGATTTCGAGACGACGACGGCGTCGGCGGGACCGGAGCTGACGATCCGCGTCCGGGATCAGGGCGAAGGTTTCGAACCGGAAGAGGTCGCCGATCCCCTCGCGCCGGAGAACCTGCTGAAATCGTCCGGCCGCGGCATTTTCCTCATCCGCAATTTCATGGACGACGTCCGGCTGCAGCGAGCGCCCCAGGGCGGCATGGAGATCTCCATGACCAAACGCGTCCAGCCGGCGACCGAGGCCCGCTGAACCCGCTCTACCTCACCACGGCGATCGAAGCGGTCGTGCGCGCCGGCGATATGCAGATCGCCCGCTTCGGCACCGACATCCACATCGACAAGAAAGGCGCCATCGATCTCGTGACCGAGGTCGACGTCGCCATCGAGAAGATGTTCCGCGCGCTCATCGCCGAGCGCTTTCCCGACCACGCGATCCTGGCCGAGGAGTTCGGCGGCGCGGCGACGGCGCCCGCGGGCCCGTGCTGGATTTTCGATCCACTCGACGGCACGACCAACTATGCCCACGGCCTGCCGATCTTCTGCTCGACGCTCGCCCTGGAGATCGACGGCGTGGCGGAGATCGCGGCGGTCTACGACCCGAACCGGCGCGAGCTGTTCACCGCGGAGCGGGGCGGTGGCGCGCGTCTCAACGGACGTCCGCTGAGCGTCTCGAAGAGGGATCGGCTGATCGACGCGATGCTCGTGACCGGGTTCCCCTATGACGTGCATAGACGCGTCGACGAGATCGTCGGTCTGTTCGGAGACTTCGTCGGCGCCGCGCGCGCGGTACGGCGGCTCGGATCGGCGGCGATCGACCTGTGCTACGTGGCTGCGGGACGCATGGACGGATTCTGGGAGGCGGATCTCAAGCCGTGGGACATTGCCGGCGGCGCCCTGATTGTGGCTGAGTCGGGTGGACGGGTCACGACACTGGCCGGCGATCCGTTCGCGTCTCGAGGAGGGAGCGTGCTGGCAGCCAATCCCGGCCTGCACGGCTGCATGCTGGACGTCATCGCCCGTAGACGCCGGCTGTCGCCCGCAGGCGGCAAAAACGGCTGATTTTCACCGGCTGGGGCTGGCATTGCTCCTGCTTCGACCTTATCCGCGAGGAGCGTCTATGCGACGACTACTGACCGTTTCGATTGTTGCCGTCCTCTTCGGGTTTGCCGCCGCGCCGTCATCCGCCCAGCAGTTGCTGAACCTGCAGATTGGCGGGTTCGTTCCCACCGGGAGCCAGACGAACGGCGGAACGGTCATCAACGACCGCGCCAGCGGCGACGTGCTCGCGGGCGACATTCCGTTTCTCGATTTCAGTCTCAAAGACTTCAACGGCCCGACCGTCAACGGTGAGTGGCTGTTCGGCGTCGGCGACAACGTCGAGGCCGGGCTCGGCATCGGCTTCTACTCACGCACCGTTCCGAGCGTCTACGCGGATCTCGTCAACTCGGACGGCAGCGAGATCGAACAGGACCTGAAGCTGCGGGTCGTTCCGTTCACGGCGACGGTCCGGTGGCTGCCGGTCGGGCGCAGGGGTGGGTTCGTGCCGTACCTGGGCGCCGGTATCGGCGTGTTCTCGTGGCGGTATCAGGAGACGGGCCAATTCGTCGACTCCACCGACAACAGCGTCTTCAGCGGCACGTTCACCGGCAGCGGCAGCACCGTCGGGCCCGTCGTCCTGGGCGGAGTCCGGGTGCCCGTCGGCGACTGGGGGATCGGCGGCGAAATCCGTTATCAGCACGCGAAGGGCGACCTTCCGAGCGATCAGGGGTTCGCGGGCTCGACGATCGATCTCGGCGGATTCAACTATCTGTTCTCGATCAACTTCAGGTTCTGAACAGGCGCGCGGCGTGACGCAAAACTCCCCACGTATAATCACCCGTTCCTCATGGGGAGTTTTGCGGAACGTTTGCGCCTCTTCGCGATTGGCCTGGGCGCGCCCGGCCTGTTCATCATCGCGTTCATCGATTCGTCGTTTCTCTCGTTGCCGGAGGTGGCGGACCTGCTCGTCATCTACATGGTCGCGCGGCATAAGGGGCGGATGCTCGTCTACGTGCTGTGCACGACGGCCGGATCGCTGCTGGGCTGCCTCATCGTGTATTACCTCGGACGGAAGGGCAGCGATGCCATCGGCCGGGGGCGGCTGAGCGGCGAGCGGGTCGAGAGGACCATGGCCATCCTGCAGCGGCATGGCATGATGGCCGTCCTCGTGCCATCGATTCTGCCGCCGCCGATGCCGTTCAAGATCTTTGTCGTTCTCGCCGGCGCGGCGGGCATCTCGACCGCGAAGTTCGCCTCAGCGGTACTCATCGGACGCGGGCTGCGCTATCTGGTCCTGGCCCTGCTCGCCGAGCGGTACGGGGACGTCGCAATCGACTACATGCATCGCAATGCGGTCACGGTCTCTCTTGCCGCGGCCGCGGTGCTCGGCGCCGGTTTCGCGCTGTATCTCTGGAACAGCAAAGCGCAAAGGCTCCGGAACCGATAAGATCACGAAGCCGTGATCGATCTCAGCGTCGTCATCCCGGTCCGCAACGAAGAAGAGTCGCTGCGCGAGCTCCATCGCGAGTTGACCGACGTGCTCGCGGCGCTCGGACTGGCGTACGAAGTCATCGTCATCGACGACGGCAGCACGGACCGCACGTTCGAGGTGCTGTCCGACATCCAGTCGGCGGACGCCCACCTTCGCGTCATCCGGCTGCGCCGCAACTTCGGACAGACCGCGGCGTTCGCCGCCGGCTTCGATCACGCACGCGGGCGCTATATCGTGACGATGGACGGCGATCTGCAGAACGACCCGCACGACATTCCCGCGATGATCGCGCGGATCGAAAACGGCGCGGACGTCGTCTGCGGGTGGAGAAAAGCGCGCAAGGATCCGTTCGTGTCGCGGCGGGTGCCGTCGATGGCTGCCAACGCGATCATCTCGTCGGTCACCGGCGTCCGCCTGCACGACTACGGCTGCTCGCTGAAGATGTTTCGGGCGGAAATCATCAAGCCGATGAAACTGTATGGCGAGATGCACCGTTTCCTGCCCGCCATCGCGAGCGAGCAGACGTCGCGAATTGAAGAGCTCGCCGTGCATCACCGCCCGCGCGCCCATGGCCGATCGAAGTACGGCATCGGGCGCACGGTTCGGGTCATCCTGGATCTGCTCACCGTCAAGTTCCTGTTGAGCTATTCGACGCGGCCGCTGCAGATTTTCGGATTGATCGGCCTGGCAATGGGCCTGGCCGGCGGCGGAATCAGCGCGTGGCTCGCCTACGAGCGGCTGCGGGAGCTGGCATCGCTCAATCAGCATCTGCCGCTCCTGCTGCTCGGCATCCTGCTTATTTTCGCGGGCGGCCAGCTGGTCACCCTGGGCCTCCTCGCGGAGCTGCAGGCGCGGACGTACCACGAGTCGCAGAACAAGCCGACGTACGTCGTCCGCGAGATCAGACAGACCTCGTCCGCAGAGCGCGCATTTTCAACCCGTTAAGGGTGGAATCCCCTTGACGAATCGCGGTAACCCCTTTATTCTCTTGTCCTCCCGCACAGCCGCCGGCAAGTCTCCCAGCCTTGGCGCGGCAATGAAGAAGAAAGTTTTCAGATTCCGGTTTTCGCGGTAGGAGCACATGAAGCTGAATTGTGTACGTGTCTGTTGCACGCTCGCGCTGGCTGTGGCGGCGGCTGCTTGTCAGAAGAGCAGTCCGACGCGGCCGAGCGACACGACGGCCGCCACTGATACGCAGGCCGTGACCGACGCCGTCACCGGCATCACGCTGGTGTCGCCCTCGCCGCAATCGCCGGCCGACGGCGCGCAGGTGAAGTTCACCGATCAGCCGCTGGTGCTGACTACGAAGAACGCCGTGACGACCGGCAAGACCGCGTTGACTTACACGTTTCAGGTCGCCAGCGACGCGGCATTCGCCTCGATGGTGTTTTCGCAGGGCGGCGTCGCGCAGGGCTCAGGGACGACGAGCCTGACGATCAGCAAGCTCGCGGGCGCGAAGAGCTACTACTGGCGCGCGATGGCGACGTCGGGCAGCACGAACAGCCTGCCGTCGAGGGCGCGCGGCTTTACCGTCGGCCCGGAAATCGTCATCCAGGCTCCGACGCCGCTGAGTCCGCAGAACAACGCGAACGCAAACGGCTCGTCACCAACGCTGACGACGAGCAACGCGACGCGCACAGGCCCTGCGGGCGACATCACGTACTTGTTCGAGGTCGCCGATTCCTCAGCGTTCACCAACATCGTCTACACGGGGACCGCCGCTGAGAACAGCAGCGGTCAGACGTCGCTGACGGTGCCGACCACAATCAAGCTGGCGGCGAACGCGATCTACTACTGGCGCGTCACGGCCACGGATAAGGTCAACAATGTGAGCAGCGCCCCATCATCGGTGTTCACCTTCAAGTTCGTGCCGTTCGACATGCGGCAGGCGGTCATCCACAACTCGCCGCCTGACCTCGGCTTCTGGGACGTCAGCGCGCATGTCACGTCGGTGCATTTCACTGACAGCGAATTCGACGTCGATTTCGACAGGCGAGACGGTCCGAACCGATGGATCGACCTCGACTTCGGCGACGGAGGCGGCGGGTCGCTGCAGTACACGCTAGGTATGTGTGTGAACCTCAGCGGCACGTGGCATTGTTCGGCCGTCGTCCAGTTCTGGTATGGACGCGATCTCGGCGCGTCGGCGCCGCCGTGGTCGGTGTACGAGACGTGGTTCTACGATCCAGCGCGGTGGGGTCCGATGGCGGGTTACCAGCCGCAGGACGGCGAATCGGTCGGCATCTTCGTCGGCCATGGCAACCTGCGAGGAAAGTCGTACACCGGCGCTGATTGCCCGCAAATCTGCGACCGCAGTGACGTCGCCTTCACGACCTGGTACAACGAGGGCGATACGCTCGAGACGTTCGGCAGCGCCTTGAAGACGCTCGGGCTCAAGCCGACCGCGCGCAGGTCGGGCAGGTAGTCAAAAAGGGCAGCACGGCTGAAGGGCAGGAGGTCGCCTCCTGCCCTTCATTTATGTACGCACCACGCGCCGACACGGGCGCCTTCGTCGCACGGCTGGCGCTCGAGATACACGGCGTCGGCGGCGTGATCGTTCACTTCCTTCTGATACTCAGGTATCCGGATCGTGTCCATTGACGCGGTCAGCACGCGCTCGCGTGACAAGAAGTCGATGATGTAGGCGTCCCAGTAGATCGCCCGCGCGTAGCGGATGTGGTGGTCGCCGAGGTATTCGATCAGTGCGCGGCGTTCGTTCAGCGGCGGTTCGATGGACGCGAGACGAATCAGCCTCATGTTGTCCACCAGGTTTGCCGCGGCCCACAACAGGAACAGGGCGGCCACCGCCGCGCGCCAGCGCGCAGCGCGCTCGACGGCAAAGAATGCCGCTGCGGCGCCAATCGGAATGAGCAGCGCCAGGAGAAGAAAGCGCAGAAGCGGCGGCAGGCCGACTCGGATGTCGCATGACAGAGGGTAGACGCTCGCCGCAAACAATCCGGTCAACGCGAGAAACAGTCCAAGCGCCGCCGTCTTGTCGGTCCTGACGGCGCGCCAGTTGGCGGCGATCCGCCAGGCGATGAGGGCCAGCGCCGCCAGTACAAGAACAGCTACGGCCGCCGAACCTCCCACCAGCGGCGAATCCATACGGAAAGAGCGAATCGGGTACGCCTTTGCCCCGTAGAGAACGGGTACTGCCGTGGTCAGCAATTCGCGGATGCCGTCGGTGACGGCGCCAGGCTCGAAGCATGTTTTGCCGGCGAGCATGGCCGCCTGCTGCCCGAGCGCGCTGCCGGACTCGCGCAGCTTCAGGTCATCGATGACGAGCCAGGTCACGAAGAACCCGGCGGCTCCGTACGCGGCCGGCCGCCAGTTCTCGCGCGTCCACGCATGCGAGAGCAGCAATTCGACGACGACCACCGCCGGAACGACGGCCAGGATGAACTCCCGATGGAGGAACGCGACGGCGAGGACCGCTCCAAAGAGCGCGGGACGCCGCCGGAGCGTCCAGAGAATCAACGCATAGGCGATCGGCTCGACGCAGGCGCCGGACAAGTCGAGCAGCTGATTGGCGGTCGCGGGCGTCGGCACGATGAACGGCAGAGCTGCCACGAACGCGAAGGCCGGCCGGACCTTCGCACGGCCTGCAATCATCACGACAAAAGCGACGGCGACCGCCGCGTTCAGCAGGACGAACGGCAGCCGGAGTAGCGCAACCGAAGATCGGCCGAAGGCGAAGAAGGGCGCGGCGATCCAGGCCTGGACGCCAAGCAGGTAGCTCTGGCCGTAAAAGAAAATCGGGAAGTCGTGCAGCGCGGCGATGTGCCTCGCCATGAGGCCGACGATCGCCTGATCCGAGTCGAAGTAGAAGCCTTCGTAGTAAGTCGCGACGAATGTCCGGACGCCGACGAGCGCCACGGCCAGAACGCAGAAGAGAAGACGCTCCCGTCGCCCGCCGTCGAACAGCCGCGTTGCGGCCACGCGGGCGCCATGGTACCATACGGCCCTCCCGCAATTCGTCGCCCGGCGAGGCGGATTCAGGCACCCGGCCCTGGGTCTAATCCCCCGGAACTCTGGAACCGATACGAAGCAGTGTGCAGCAGCGCGAATGCCCATCGCGCTGGCGTGAACCGCTTCTCATGGTGCTGGCTATGGACCGCAGACTTCTTGCGATCATTGGCGTCGCGTGTACAGCCCTCGTGTTCGGGGGTTGCGAGTATTCGAAAAGCTCGAACCCACTGAGCCCGACCATTCAGGGTCCGATTCCCGGCGTCAACATCAGTACGCCGCGCGTCATGTCGCCGGCGGCAGGGACGAAGATCGCGGTCAACTCCCAGCCGGTCACGCTGACGGTCGGCAACAGCGCCACCAATGGCGTCCGCCCGCTGAGCTACGTGTTCGAAGTCGCGGTCGACGTCAACTTCAGCAATAAGGTCTTCACGCGATCGGGGGTTGCTCCCGGCGATGGCTCGACGAGCCTGAGGCTGCCCGACGCGCTCGCGCCCGAGCGCACCTATTACTGGCGCGCGCACGCCGAGGATGGCGCGAATACGGGATCGGCGACGTCCGCGATTAACTTCGACGTGTTCACGCCGATTGTGATCCAGGCGCCGCAGCCGATCGGCCCCGGCGCGAACTCGACGATCGCGACGATTCATCCGACGCTCGTCGTCGCGGACGCCGTGCGATCCGGACCGGTGGGCCCGATTACGTATCAGGCGGAGCTCGCGGACAACGATCAGTTCACCAACAGGATCGCCGCGTGGACGCAGGCGGAGCAGTCGGGACAGACGGGTCTGACCGTTCCGAACGATCTGAGCTATAGCAAGGTCTACTACTGGCACGTGCGCGCGCTCGATCCCACGACGGTAGGTCCGTGGTCGCCCACGATGGCGTTCGCGACGCCGGTCCAGGTCGTGGCGCCGCCCACGGGCGCGGGCGGCTGCGGCGGCTCGAGCAGCGGCATTCTGTGCCAGGCAATCGTGCTGAACTCGCCGAGCAACCTTGCAAGCTGGGCGGTGACCTCGCGCATCACGAACGTCACGTTCCAGTCAAACGGTTTCCCGGTGGAATTCGACAAGCGCACCGGGCCGGGTCGGTGGCCGGATTCGCCTTTCGGCG
>DASQHH010000639.1:0-4605 GCA_035632195.1 Vicinamibacterales bacterium | reverse complement strand
CCGACCATCGTGTGCGCCTCGTCGACGAACAGGATCAGATTCGGCCGCTCCTTCAGCTCGCGGATGACGTTCTGGATGCGGTCCTCGAACATCCCTCGCAGCATCGTACCGGCTACCATCGTGTTCATCTGCAGGTTGACGATCTGGCAGTCGCGCAGGCGGACCGGGACCGTGTCCGGGTCGTACTCGATGCGGCGCGACAGTTCTTCGACGATGGCGGTCTTGCCGACGCCGGGCTCGCCGATGAGCATCACCGAGTTCGCCCGTTCGCGATGGCACAGGATCTCGAGCACCTGCTGGATTTCCTTGTCACGGCCGAACACCGGCGGGACTTTGTCCTGCCGCGCAAGCAGGTTCAGGTTCGTCGCGAAATGCTTCAGGAACGGCGGCAGCTCGAAGTGCTTCTTGAGCCGCTCTTCGCGCAGCTCCATGTCGCGCATGCGCGCCGTGAGCCGCGAGGTCAGGACTTCCGGCTCGACGCCGTAGCGCCGGATGATCGACACCGGCACGCCCTGCGTTTCCTCGAACACCGCCGAGAACAGATCGGCGGCTTCAATCGTCTGCCGGCCGAGACGGCTCGCGTGATGGAGCGCGAGCTTGAAGACGAGCTTGGTCGCCGGCGAGACGCGCAGTTCGCGTCCCGCGAACGACGGCATCATGTGCAGATGCTCCTCGATCGCCTCGAGAATGCGGTGCGGGTTGAGCTCGACGTCCCGCATTACTTCGGCGAACAGGTCCCATTCGACCTGGGCGAACGCGAGAAAGAAATGTTCGTTGGTCAGCAGCGCGTGTTCGCGCCGACGGGCTTCTTCGGTGGCGCGCTCCACGATTCGCTGCGCGGATTCGCCAATCTTGCTCGGTGAGATGTCGAGGTCTTCTACGTGCATCGTCGTCTCCGTCACTGGTCAAGGGAGCAATACCCGCGCCAGTGATTTCGACGACCGTGGCTGGTTGACTACAGCGCGAATCTTCGAAGGAGAAGGACTGCCAGCCGGTCGCTAACTGCTTCACTCTGGAGGAATTGAGAATCGCCGGCAAACACGATCCCTCAGCCTTGAGCACCGTCGCGCTGGCGGCGGTCCAGCTGCATCAGTGCGGCAATACGGTCCTCCGTCGCCGGGTGAGTACTGAACAGTCCCATCAGTCCAGAAAGTGAAAACGGCTTGATGATGAACATGTGTGCAGTTGCAGGACTCGCATCGAGCGGGATCCTCCGCGAGCCCGCTTCGATCTTTCGCAGAGCGCTGACCAGGCCGTCAGGACGCCCGGCAATCGCAGCGCCGCCCGCATCGGCGTCGTATTCCCGGGACCGTGAAATGGCCGCCTGGATCAGCATGGCCGCGAAGGGTGCGAGGATCAGCATGGCAAGCGCCGCGATCGGGCTGCCGCCGTTACGGTCGTCGCGGCTGCCGCCGAACCAGAACGCCATCCGTGCCAGCATCATGATCGCGCCGGCCAGCGTCGCAGCGATGGAGCTCGTGAGGATGTCGCGATGCTTCACGTGCGCGAGCTCGTGGCCAAGGACGCCTTCGAGCTCTTCGTCGTTCAGAATCTGCAGGATGCCTTCCGTCGCCGCGACTGCCGCGTGGTGCGGATTACGTCCGGTGGCGAAGGCGTTCGGCGAAGCGTCGGGAATGACGTAGCACCGCGGCTGCGGCAGGCCGGCTCGCGACGCGAGCGCCGACACGATGCGCGTCAGCCGGTGATCGGGGCCGACCTCCTGCGCGCCGTACGTGCGGAGGACGATCGAGTCCGAGAAGAAGTAGGACACGAAGTTCATCACGGCAGCGAACAGAAACCCCATGACCATTCCGCTCGGCCCGCCGAAGTATTCGCCGACGGCGAGGAACAGGCCGGTCATGAGGGCGAGCAAAACCGTCGTCTTGATGGCATTCATAACGTTCTCAAATCGATCGTATCAGACCGGCAATCAGCGCGGCGCGGTCGGGCAGCGCGTCCACCTCCACATGCTCGTGGAGCGCGTGCGCGCCGTCGCCGATCGCGCCGAGTCCGTCTAATGTCGGGACGCCGAGCGCGGCGGTAAAGTTGCCGTCCGATCCGCCGCCGGTCGACCCCTCGGTCAGCTCCCCGCCCATCTCTCGCGCTATCGACCGCGCCTGATTGAATAGACGCTCCACGCCCTCCGTTCGTTCCAGGGGCGGCCGGTCGAAGCCACCCGTCACCTCCAGAGTGACGCGCGAGTCGCGCGCGCCGAGACGGCGGACAATTCCGTCGACCATCTCCATCTCGTTCTTCGTGATGGCGCGGGCATCGACGACGGCACGCGCCTGTTCGGCGATCACGTTCGACCGGCTGCCTCCCGAGATCAGGCCGACGTTGACGGAAATGCCCGCCGACTGGTCCGGCAAGCGCGACAATCGGCCAATCTGATGCGCGAGCTCGTGAATCGCGCTGGCGCCCTTGGTCGGATCGACGCCTGCGTGCGCGGCAATCCCGCGGGCGATCAGCTCGTACGTGCCGACACCCTTCCGCGACGTCTTCAGCATCCCGCCAGGCAGCGACGGCTCCAGGACCAGAACCGCATCGCTGCGCCGCGCTTCGTCTTCAATGGCCTGCCGGGAGGTCGCGCTGCCGACTTCTTCGTCGGTCGTCCAGAGCATGACGATGCGCTTCGACAGGTCGGCGCCGGTCTCGAGCAGGGCGCGCGTCGCCAGCATGCCGAGCGCAACGCCCGTCTTCATGTCGAACACGCCCGGACCGTGCAGGCGCCCGTCGCGCATGCCGGCCGGCATCCGCGTGAGCTGTCCGACCGGCCACACCGTATCGAAGTGCCCGAGAAGCAGGATCTGCGACGTGCCACAACCGAATTCAGCAAGAAGGTGATCGCCGCGGTCGGTTCGAGGCAACGTACTGACGCGGCCACCCATCGCGGTCAGGCGCGCCGCGATCGCGGCGCCGCAGCAGTCGACCGCGGCCTTGTCGTCGCTCGGCGATTCGAGACGGACGAGGTGCTCGATCGTCTCGAGCAGCCACGCGTGCTCGGCGCGGCAGAAGTCCCTCAGTCGTATAATCGAGTCCATGCTGTCGGTTGTGCTCGTGACTGCCTTGTTGTCCGGCGGGCAACAGCAGCCGCCACCGCCCGCGCTGCCGCCGTTTCCACAGCCCGGGCCCCGGACATCGGCTCCGCCGTCGACAACTGCGCCGCCGAACAGGCCGGCACCCGCGACGCCGACAACCGCACCGCCGTCGACGCCCCCTGCGTCCCCGGCGCCTGCGGCGAAAGCCGGCACGGCCGAGGCTGCACCGACGGAGGCGGAACTCGGCGTCCCGATCTATCCGGGTGCGCAGTTCATCGCGTCCTATGACGCGGGCCGCGGCCAGCGATACTACATCTTCGGCGTGGCCGCCAGTTTCGTGCAAGCGGTGGAGTGGTATCGCGCGTTCTTGAAACAGAAGGGGGAGCTCGTCTACGACGTGCCGGCAACGCACGAATTCGACGTCGGCCGGTACGACGAGGACAAGATGGCGTTTCCTCCCGGCGTGACCGTCAAGGACTACCAGTCCGACATCTCGCAGGGGTACCCGAACCCGAAACGCGGCGCGCAGCCGGAACGCTTCCCGACGCTGCTTCAAATCGTGCCGGTCACGGCGCGGTAATGTAAATCTCGCCCTTCTTGCGGAACTCGACCGACATCTCTTTCATGCCGGCGTTCGCATAGTCTCTGACCTGCTGCGTCAGCTCCATCGAGCAGAACTTCGGTCCGCACATCGAGCAGAAATGGGCGACCTTTGCGCCGTCGGCCGGCAGCGTCTCGTCGTGGTACGCACGCGCGGTCACCGGGTCCAGCGCCAGGGTGAACTGGTCCTCCCACCGGAAGTCGAACCGCGCCTTCGACAGCGCGTCGTCCCATTCGCGCGCGCGGGGATGCCCTTTCGCCAGGTCGGCCGCGTGCGCGGCGCTCTTGTACGCGATCACGCCGGCCTTCACGTCGTCGCGGTTCGGAAGCCCGAGGTGCTCCTTCGGCGTCACGTAGCAGAGCATCGCCGTGCCGTACCAGCCGATCATCGCAGCGCCGATCGCTGACGTGATGTGGTCGTACCCGGGCGCGATGTCGGTCGTCAGCGGGCCGAGCGTGTAGAAAGGCGCCTCGCTGCACCATTCCAGCTGCTTTTCCATGTTCTCCTTGATGAGATGCATGGGAATGTGGCCCGGACCCTCGTTCATCACCTGGACGTCGTATTCCCACGCGATCTTCGTGAGCTCGCCCTGCGTCTTCAGTTCCGCGAACTGCGCCTCGTCGTTCGCATCCGCGATCGACCCCGGACGCAGTCCGTCGCCGAGCGAGAACGACACGTCGTACGCGCGCATGATCTCGCACAGTTCGCGGAAGTGCGTGTAGGTGAAGTTCTCCTGGTGGTGCGCAAGGCACCACTTCGCCATGATCGATCCGCCGCGCGACACGATGCCGGTCACGCGCCGCGCCGTCGTCGGGATGTAGCGCAGCAGCACGCCCGCGTGCACGGTGAAGTAGTCGACGCCCTGTTCGGCCTGTTCGATCAGCGTGTCGCGGTAGAGCTCCCACGTCAGCTCCTCGGGCACGCCACCGACCTTCTCGAGCGCCTGGTAGATCGGCACGGTGCCAA
>DASQHH010000638.1:0-5553 GCA_035632195.1 Vicinamibacterales bacterium | reverse complement strand
CTTCACGTACCGCGACTTCCGGGTCCAGTGGATTGGCGCCTGCACGTCGAGCGTCGGCACCTGGATGCAGATCGTCGCCCAGAACTGGCTGATCGTCTCGCTGACCAACGCCTCGCCGTTCTTCCTCGGGCTCGACGCCTTCCTCCAGCAGCTGCCAATCATCCTGTTCTCGCTCATCGGCGGCGTGTTCGCCGACCGCTACGATCGCCGCCGTACGCTGATCGTCTCGCAGGTCATCCAGATGGCCACGTCGGGCACGCTCGCGGTGCTGATGTTTCTGCGGGTCGTCGAGATCTGGCACGTCCTCGGGCTGTCGTTCGTCACCGGCTGCGCCCAGTCGTTCGGCGGCCCCGCGTATCAGTCGTTGATCCCGTCGCTCGTCGACAAGAAGGATCTGCCCAACGCGGTCGCGCTCAACTCCATCCAGTTCAACGTCGCGCGCGTCCTCGGGCCCCTGGCGTTCGGCCTGACGCTCGCGCTGTTCGGTCCGTGGGGCTACAGCGAACCGCAGGCGATGAACGCCTGCTTCCTGCTGAACTCGCTGTCGTTCCTCGTCGTCATCAACACGCTGATGATGCTGCGGGTGAAGCACATCCCGCCGGCGAAGTCGGGCAAGATGCTCGACGAGCTGAAGAGCGGACTGGTGTACGTGCTGCGCCACGAGAGCCTCGGCGCGCTGACGGTGCTCGCGGCAGCGACGACGTTCCTCGGCTTCGCGCTGCTCACGTTCCTGCCGATCTTCGCGGACAAGATCTTCCACGAGGGCGCCGCCACCTACAGCCATCTGCTGGCGTTCTCGGGCGCCGGCTCGATCGTCGGCGCGCTGATCGTCGCGTGGCTCGGCAAGTTCCCGAAGATGGGGCTGACGGCGCTGCTCGTACAGGCCATCTACGGCGTGCTGATCATCGCTTTTGCCGTCTCGGGGGTCCTCTGGATCAGCGACCTGCTGCTGTTCTTCACAGGCGCCACGCTGATGGTGGTGTTCTCCACCGTCACGTCGCTCGTGCAGCTGATTGCGCCCAACGAGATGCGCGGCCGTGTGATGAGCATCTACATGCTCTTTTTCCGCGGTGGCATGCCGCTCGGCAGCCTGATCAGCGGCTGGTTCGCCACGTTTCTCGGCGCGCCGATGGTCATCGGCATCAACGGCCTGCTGCTCGTCGTGGTCGCCGGATACTTCCTGGCGCGCAGCCATGGTGTGCGCGAAGCCGGAGCGTGAACGACCGGGCGCCCGGTCAGGAAGCGGGTGGGCAGATCAGCGGGATCGACTCACGCTTGTTGCGGCGGTAGACATGAAAGTCGCCGTCGACGGTCACGATGCTGTGCTTCGGATGCAGTTCGCTGAGCCGGATGAGACAGAGGTCCGCGAGATCGGGATGGCGATCCGCGTAGCGCGCGGCGAGCGACTCGAGCTGCGGCCAGTGATCGCGGCAATCGAAGGCGATTTCGACGAGGCCGTCGTGAACCATCGCGAGCGTCAGCGCGACGTCCTGCAGATGGAACGCCGTTTCCGCCAGAACCGCTTCGCAGGTGAGCAGCGGGGCCGTGATCTGGCCGGCAACCGTCACTGCCCAGTCGTGATGGTGATCCGACCGGCGCGCGAACGCCACGAGAAAACCGGTATCGGCGATCCCTTTCACGACCGCGAGAATCCCTTGCGCGCCGAGACGTCCTTCGGCCCGCCGCGAATGGCTCCGGCGAGCCGCATGAAACGCCGTGTGCCGCCGCCAGCCCTGGCGCGCTCGAGCTGCTCCCGCACGATGCGACCCTGGGAGACTCCGGTCTGCGCAGCACGCTCCTCGAGCCACTCGGCGAGGTCCTTTGGCAGCCTGACCGTCAATGTATGACCCATACGTCATAAGTGTAATACACCTCACTTTTTCATGCGCGCTCACCGGCGCCGCGCCGTATACTGCGGCACGTTTCATTCACGTCGGCCTTTGGGGCAGCCCATGAAAAAGAAGACCTCGCGCCTTCGTGCCATCGTGGCAATTGCTGCGGCGGCGCTCGGCTGCTGCGGCTCCGTCGCGCTCCTCGCGCAGGCGCGCCCCCAGCCGGGCACGAAGCTGCCGCTCGCCCAGATCGAAGCCCAGATGTTCCACGTCAGCGCAGGCAGGCGGCTGAAGCCTGCGTCCTGGCCGAACGGCGCGCGCGTGGCCGTCGGGCTCAGCTTCGACGTCGACAACGCGACCGCCGACCTGGCGACCGGGAATCTCATCTCCGAAAACATCTCGCGCGGCGAGTACGGCGCCGTGGACGGCGTGCCCCGCATCCTGCGCCTCCTCGACAAGCACAACGTCCCCGCATCGTTCTTCATCCCTGCCGTGAGCCATCTGCTCCACCCGCAGATGATTCCGGACATCATGAAGAGCGGACGCCACGAGATCGGCGTCCACGGCTGGATCCACGAGCACCTGCCGTCGGTCAACGACGCTGCCGCGGAGCAGGACATGCTCAACCGCGCCATCGACACGCTGACCAGGGCGATCGGCAAGCGCCCCGTCGGCTACCGCGCGCCGTCCTGGCAGTTCAGCCAGTGGACGATGCAGCAGGTGAAGAACGCCGGATTCCTGTACGACAGCAGCCTGATGGCGAGCGACGACGCGTACGAAATCCTGCTCGACAAGCAGCCGACCGGCGTCGTCGAGCTGCCGATCGAGCGCATCGTCGACGACTTCCCCTACTTCGGCGGCGCCACCAACGGCGGGATGCCGAACCCCGACGAAGTCGAGAAGGTGTTCCAGTCCGAGTTCGACGTCGCGTACGACGAAGGCGGCCTGTTCATCCTGACGATGCACCCGCACATCACGGGCCACCGGTCGCGCATCGCCGGGCTCGAGAAGCTGATAATTCACATGAAGTCGAAGCCCGGCGTGTGGTTCGCCACGCACGAGCAGATCGCCCGGTACGTCCGGGCGAACAGCAAGACATGACTATGAGAGACGACGTTCGACTACAGTCTTCGCGCTACGCTCCGCTAAAGCGTTCGCGCTCCTTCTGGATTGGCGCGATCGTCGCGGCGTCGGCGGCCATCGGCATCGCGCAGCAGAAGCCGGCTGCGAAGGATCCCCGCGTCGGATTGAAACCGGGGCTGCACGACGCAGGCGAGGCCGCGCGCGGCATGGAGAAGGTGTCGAGCCTGAACAAGCCCGATGGCTTCTACGATCCGCTGATGCCCGGCGGCGGACCGATTCCACCCGAGCCGGATTCGAACGCGCCGCCGCCGCCGCCCAACGCCGCGCCCGATCCGAAGATGGCGGCGATGTTCGCGAGCATGATCGGCTTCGCGAACTCGGACCTCGCCTTCAGTGGCAACCACGCGTTCCAGGGCAACTTCCACGGCTTCACAACATATGACATCGAAAACGGCCGCCGGCCGCGGCTCCTTTCAGCTGTCGCATGCCCGGGCGGCCAGGGCGACGTCTCGGTCCGCGGCCATCTGCTCTTCCTGTCCGTCGAAGAGACGCGCGGCCGCGTCGACTGCGGCACGCAGGGAGTCACCGACACGGTCAGCAAAGAGCGGTTCCGCGGCGTCCGCATCTTCGACATCAGCGACATCAGCAAGCCGAAGCAGGTCGCGGCTGTGCAGACGTGCCGCGGATCGCACACCCACACGCTCGTCACGGCGCCGGATGACAAGGACAATATCTACGTCTACGGATCGGGCACGAGCTCGGTGCGATCCGCCGAGGAACTCGCGGGCTGCTCGGGGCTGAAACCCGAAGAGGATCCGAACACCGCCCTTTTCAGCATCGACGTCATCAAGGTTCCGCTTGCGCATCCGGAGCAGGCGGCCATCGTCAACCGGCCGCGTGTGTTCGCCGACATCGCGACGGGCGCCATCGACGGCCTGTGGGCCGGCGGCGATCACGGCCCGAACACGCAGAAGACGTCCGTCACGAACCAGTGCCACGACATCACGGTGTTCCCCGAGGTCGGCCTCGCCGCAGGCGCCTGCTCGGGCAACGGCATCCTGCTCGACATCCACGATCCGGTGCACCCGGTCCGGCTCGATCACGTGGTCGACAAGAACTTCGCGTACTGGCATTCGGCGACGTTCAACAACGACGGGACGAAGGTCGTGTTCACCGACGAGTGGGGCGGCGGACTCCGACCGCGCTGCCGCGCCAGCGATCCGCCGACGTGGGGCGCCGACGCGATCTTCGACATCGTCGAATCTGCTCCGGGGGACCCTGCCCCCCGGTCGCTCAAAATGCAGTTCCGCGGCTACTTCAAGATGCCGGCGGCGCAGACCGAACAGGAAGACTGCGTGGCGCACAACGGGTCGCTGATTCCGATTCCGGGCCGCGACGTCATGGTGCAGGGCTGGTATCAGGGCGGCTTGTCCGTGTTCGACTTCACCGACTCGGCGCATCCGGCCGAGATCGCGTTCTTCGATCGCGGACCGGTCGACGGCAAGCAGCTGACGCTCGGCGGCTTCTGGTCCGGCTACTGGTACAACGGCTTGATCTACGGATCGGAAATCGCGCGCGGCCTGGACATCTTCCGGCTCGTGCCGACCGATCAGCTGTCGCAGAATGAAATCGACGCGGCGACCTTGATGCGGCTGGACGAGTTCAACCCTCAGATGCAGACGCATTTCATCTACCCGGACAACGCCACCATCGCCAAGGCCTACGTCGACGAGCTGGTTCGTGCGAAAGCGATGGCTCCGGACCGCGCGAAGACGCTGGACGCTGCGCTGGACCAGGTCACGAAGATGGGCGCAGGCGGCAAGGATCGCCAGGCACAGCTCGATCGCATGCAGAAAGCGATGGAAGATCTCGAGCACGACGCAGCGGCGGCAAACGCCGTCGACGCCAGACGCATGCATTCGTTGTCGCTGATGCTGAAGCGCATGCTCCTGAAGATGCGTATGTAGGGCGGGCCTTCAGGTCCGCCGTCGGACTTCGCATCGCGGCGTCAGTGCAGCGTCATCCGGAACAACTCGAAGTAAGATCAGGTGCACTATCGAGATGCCCATCGACCTGATCGCCAGCTCCGGCCTCGGTTCGCTGCTCGGGATGCGCCACGCGCTCGAACCCGACCACCTGACCGCGGTGTCGACGCTCGTCTCGGAGGGACACGGCACGCGCCGCGCGGCGTGGCTCGGCGTCTTCTGGGGCCTCGGCCACACGTTCACGCTGATGCTCGTCGGCGCCGCGCTGATTCTGCTGCGCGTCGAATTGCCGGCGGTTGCCTCGGACGTTTTCGAGCTGTGCGTGGCGGTGATGCTCATCGCCCTCGGCGTCCGCGCCATCGTCGTCGCGGCGAAGCTGGGGCCGAGCGGGCCGGTGCATACGCACGCGCACCACGGTCACGTCCATTCGCACCGCGGCGCGCCGGCACACGTCCACATCGGCACCTGGACGCTCGCGCGGCGCCCGCTGCTCGTCGGCGCGGTCCACGGCCTCGCTGGAAGCGGCGCCATGACGGCGCTCGTGCTGACCACGCTGCCGACGACGGCCGCGCGGCTCGCCTACATGGTGCTGTTCGGAATCGGTTCGACGCTCGGAATGGCGGCGCTGTCCGGTCTGCTCGGATGGCCGCTGG
>DASQHH010000637.1:0-3908 GCA_035632195.1 Vicinamibacterales bacterium | reverse complement strand
GCATTCACTCGAGGACCCATGCATCGATGGTCGTCGTCGAGCGGCTCGACGCTGCTCGAAATGTTGTTCGTGTCGGCTCTGGCGGCGACGCTGGGCGGCATTGCCGTTCCGCAGACGCTGGCGGCGCTGGACGATATCCGCGCCGCGGGCGCCGCGCGCTATGTCTCGGGACGGCTGCAGCGGGCTCGGATGGAAGCCGTCCTGCGCTCCGCGGAAGTCGCCATCAAGTACACACAGACCGCGGGCGGATACAGCTACGCCGTGTATGTCGACGGCAATCGCAACGGCGTCCGGGGCGCCGACATTACGACGAATGTCGATCGTCAAATCCTGCCGGACGAGAAGCTGACGGACTTCTTCAAGGGAGTTGATTTCGGCGCGCTGCCAAGTCTCCCGCCCGTCGATTCCGGCGGAACGGCCCCGGGATCGGATCCGATCCGTCTCGGGTCCTCCGACATGGCGAGCTTTTCGGCCAGAGGTACTTCGTCGACGGGGACGCTGTACATCCGGGGACAGGGCAGCTCGCAGTATGCCGTTCGTCTGTACGGCGAGACTGGCAAGACCCGCATTCTCAAGTTCGATCCGCGGCTGCGGCGATGGAACCCCCTGTAGTCCTCCGGTGTGAGCGTCGCCATCCGCGCACACCGCACGTCGACGAGCACGGCATCGTCGCCGCACAGGTGAGGCCTGGCCATCATGCGGACCTCCTCAACGTGTCGGCCAGCGGGGTGCTGATCGAGACGACGTATCGACTGTTGCCGGGTTCGAGAGTGGAGCTCCGCATGGACAGACGGCGTGGACCGATCACGATTCGAGGGCAGGTGCTTCGTTGCAGCGTGTCGCGGCTTCAGCCGCACGTCATTTACCGCGGCGCGATTGCCTTCGATCGCGACTTGCCGTGGCCGGATGAGCGCGAGGGGTATTCCGTTCCCGACACTGATCAGCGTCCCGGCCCGGGGTTTCGGGCAGGTGCTACCCAGGAGTTGATTTGACCATGGTGGCCAACAATCGCGACTGGTGCGAATTGCACGAGAAACCCGGAGTGCCGGGATGTGGCATTCCGTTTGGTTGCTCCGACGGCGCGGCACTCGAGGACGCACCCATGACGACCGTCGCCTCACACCAACGCGGACATCCCATTCGCCAGCGCGATCGCCGGCGAGGCATAGCCGACCTCGTGGCGTGTCTGGCGCGCGCGATCGATCGGCGCCACGACATTTCGACGCTGCGGAGCGTTTTCGAAGACACGCTGCGGCGCATCGTTCCGATCCGCTCCGTCCAGCTGCGGGAGCGATCGGCGCCTTCGAAGGTGCGCTCAGGAACGCAGCAGGAAGCGATCGCCCTCGAAGTGCCGGGCGAGGACGCCGATCGCAACGGCATGCTGGAAGCGTGGTTCGATCCCGAGTGCGGCCTGGGGGAGTGGGAGTTTCAGACGCTCGGTCTGGCCGCGCATCTCGGTTCGCTCGTGCTGGAGATCGAGCGATCCCGTCTCCAGCTGGCGCGCGCTGGTCTCTGGGTTGGTCCGGCAGCGTCCCCGCGCAGCACGCCGACGATTGTCGGATCGACGCCGGCGATCGCCGCGCTGCGCGACACGATCGAGCGAGTCGCTTCGACGGACTTCATCGTCCTGCTCGAGGGCGAGAGCGGCGTCGGCAAGGAGCTCGTCGCGCGGCAGATTCACGAACGGAGCCGCCGCCGGCACGGTCCGTTCGTAGCCGTCAACTGCGCCGCTATCGTGGAGACGCTGCTCGAGGCGGAGCTCTTCGGCATCGAGGACCGGACAGCCACCGGCGTGAGGGGACGCCGCGGCAAGTTCGAGGCGGCTGACAGCGGCACCCTCTTTCTCGACGAGGTCTCGGATCTGTCGGCGTCCGCGCAGGCCAAGCTGCTGCGCGCCATCCAGGACCTGTCGATCGAGCGTGTCGGTAGTCACGATACGCAGCGCGTCGACACGCGCATCGTCGCCGCGACCAACCGCAGTCTGCGGGACCTGGTCGATCAGAAGCACTTCCGCGCGGATCTCTTCTACCGGCTGAGCGGCGTCGACGTGCGGGTCCCGACGCTGCGCGAACGCCGGGACGACATCGTGGAGCTGGCCAATCATTTTCTCGCGCGCCACCGCGCATACGGGTCGCTGCGGCTGTCGCCTGAGGCCGCCGACGCTCTGACGACGTACGACTGGCCCGGGAACGTTCGTGAACTCGAGCGCGTGATCGAGCGCGTCGTCACGATGGCCGACTCGACGGTCATCGAGGTCGGCGGACTGCCGGATGTCATTGGCGGCCGCCACGTCGAGTCGCTCGGGCGATCGCTCGGCGAGCAGCACACGCTGCGCACCTGGGCATGCCGGTACGTCCGCCTCACCCTTCAAAAGTGCGAGGGAAACAAGAGTCGCACGGCGCGCGTGCTAGGTATCAGCACCCACACATTAAACACGTATCTCAGGTCTCCTCAGGACGCGCGCGCGGAGCCTGAGTTGCCAGTTGACGAGAGCGCTGGTGTTGGCGTGCTCGTGTAGGGGCCACTCGCGCACGGCCCCTCTGTAAGCCGGGTGTCTCCGGCAACCGGGCGGACGAGACAGGACGGCTTTCAGGCCGGAGTCACGCGTTTGCTCCCGCACGCGGCCGCAAATGAAAGGCGGCCGCAGGACCTCGGGTCCGGAGGAGCGCCATGACTTCGATTGTGGGCAAGCGTCTCGCCGCCCTGCTCCCGGTCGTTGCCGGGCTGGCAGTCGTTGCAATCAGTGAGACGCCGATGAGAGCGGATTGCGCGGGGCAGATCGAGGCGTGCTACCAGGACGCAGCAGAGGCCGGAGGGTTCTGGTCGTCGTGGGCTGCCGGCCTTGACTGCGAGGCCTCGTTCATCGACTGCGTCCGTGCAGGCCTCGAATATTGACGTCATCGGCTGGGCGAGCGCACCCCTCGCCCAGCCTCTCTGGTGCTTGAAGATGCGAGCCATCATGTTCATCGTCCTGACGTTGGCAGCGGTCGCCAATGCTGCAGGTCACGACGCGCGCCTGCGGCCCCTGAACCCAATCATCGGCGATGCTGCCATCGTCGGGCGAGCGGCCTGCCGCGGCGCCACATGGCTGCTGACGGTCGAGGGAAACCTCATTCAGATTGCGCCGAGGGCCGCGCGCACGGTCGCTCACGCGGTGCCCGGCCTTCGAGCCAGCGATCGCTTCTGGGGCCTGGCCTGTCTCGATGACGGATCGCTCTGGACGCTCGCGACCGCACACGTGCTCGCCCGGCTTTCGGAGACGGGAACGATCCTCGAACGTCGCGATCTCTCCCTTCCGCACGTCGAGCTTTTCGCGTTTCGCGACCGCTTCGTGTTTCTCAGTCTACCTGTCGTCAACGGCCGGTCAGTCCTCGCCACGGCCCGGCGTCCTGATCCGGAAGAAGTCCGACCGTGGACGGGACTCCTTGCCCGCTCCGCGTCTGGCGGCAATCCGGCGGCCGCGATCAACCTCGTGGGTTGCGGCATCTCATCGGTGGAAGGGATTCCGTGCTGGTTCTCCAATGAGTCCCTGCTTTGGATTGGCGATGGAATCGGATCCCGAACGATCTCAGTGCAGTCGCGGGTGCGAGACGCTGCGTTGACGTCTGCTGGGGTGCTCTGGGTATTGGAGCAGTCTGACACTGTGCTGCGTGGGCGCCGAGTCGGAGACCGTGTGACCGCGTTCGACCGCGAGGGAACGAGGGGTGCCTCGATCCCGCTTCTGGAGCCGGCGCGTTTGATCGTAACGGCGGATGCCGAGACGTGCGTGCTCCTAACGGTAAACGGAAATTTGATGCAGCTATCGATGAAGGAGGCTGGCCGATGAAGGGACCGTCGCCATTCCGATACTTCTGGACCGTTTGCCGTCCTCCCACGTCTGGCTTCTGTGCCGCTGCGCTTCTTCTTGC